>JALYSC010000288.1 GCA_030855005.1 Bacteroidota bacterium
GTCTACCTCGTCCCCTTGCATCACGACCAACCGAATGATCACATCCGCTTTAAAAGCAGAATGATGGAGATCCTGGATGAAAAAAATAAATGGCGTCCTCTCGGAGCTGCATTCCGGTATGTAACCCAAAAGCCCTGGAATCGTATACCAGCATCCACACGCACTAAAATTTATAATCCGATAGTAGCATGTCTTGCCGGTGGACGAAATAAATTGATGGCTTCCAAAGCCTATGATATCTATAATACCGAGATCATGAACCTGGGATTAAAAATCCGTACTCCGGAGACTATCTGGGATGTGAACAAAGAAGAAGTGCCTATGTGGGTTCGTCGTATGGGTGGCCAGGCAGTGATTAAAGTACCATATAGTAATGCAGGCCAGGGTGTGTATACCATTGTCAATGAGACGGAGCTGCAAAAATTTATGCTGATCGATTTTGAATATAAAAAATTCATTGTGCAATCCCTCATTGGTAATTATCGATGGAGCTCACGTACGGAAGGAGGTAAATTTTTTCATCTCGGCACGATACCAAATAATAAAGGTGAGACGTATGTATTTGATTTGCGCATGATGATATGTGCAACTCCGGCAGGATATCGTCCTGTTTGTGTGTATTCAAGAAGAGCTGCTAAACCCCTTGCTGATTCAGTTAAGGAAGGAGATGACTCCTGGGAAATGTTAGGTACGAATCTGAGTTTTAAAGATCAGGGTGGACAATGGTCAACGGATACAAATCGTCTTATTCTAATGGACCGGAGGGATTTTAATCATCTCGGCATGGGGCTCGATGATCTGATAGAAGCTTATGTGCAGACGATACTGAGCACTATTGCTATTGATAGGATGGCAAGAAAACTGATGAATAACAGGGGGCAGTTTAATCTGGCGTTGTTCTCTTCCTTCAATGATGATCCTTTTTTAGTCAACGAAATTATGCAGGAAGCATGAGGTACAATGTGTTAGTCCTTACAGACCACACTACGCATGCTGTATCAAATTCACTGTACAAGCTTTCGTCAGCATTACAGGAAGATATTCGTAGTAATAATGTCTGGGTGTGTACGCGAGGTCATCCAGGCAATAGAGATTTTTTTAATGGAAATCCTGATGCTGAAATTTATGCTACCAGCATTCAGGCACCCTTTACATTTGATCCTTCCGGAGCATTTCTGATTCAAAATGCAGAAATAATAAATGCTAATAAAGTCCATGCAATATTGTTACGGCTACCGCAACCGCTGGACATTGGTTTTCTGCTTTCCCTGGAGCAATTAGTACCGGCAGAAAAAATCATCAATCAACCCAGAGGAACCATTGAGACTAGTTCAAAGCAATTTTTGATGCAGGTGGCTCATCTGTGTCCTGACCCTTCGATGTGCTACTCGATTGATGATGCCATTGCGCTGAGCCATCAGTATGAGATTGTGTTGAAGCCTTTATATTCTTATGGTGGTAAAGGAATCATCCGGCTTTCCGGAAATCATGTATGGGTAGGTAACAGACGACACGAGATAGATAGAATCTTTGAGATCCTTTCACCTCAGCTTTTTCCGATGATGGCAATGCGATATCTGCGCAATGTGACCAAGGGGGACAAGCGGACTATCATCATCAATCAAAAAGTGATGGGATCCGCTGTACGAATGCCTGGACCTGATAGCTGGATTTGTAATGTTGCACAGGGAAGTCATGCGTATTTTTCAGAGGTCGATGAAGATGAACAAAGGATCGAAGCGGAATTGACACCATTGCTATACCAGAAAGGTGTAATTTTTTATGGGTTTGATTCTCTGGCAGATGATGATGGGCGCAGAGTTTTGTCAGAGATTAATACATTAAGTATAGGAGGGCTTGGACCTATGGAAGCAATAAGTGGAAAGCCTATTGTAAAAGAAGCGGCGGGATTGTTGTTGGATTATTTAACCAGGTAGAAATCAAACTTACTTAATAATTATCCAAAATTTTACAAGACTGGTTATCAATAGATTCTCCTTGATCTTTATAATATATTGGACAGTTTTGATAAAAAATACAATATAAAAATTTGACAGGAATCTGGCATGGATTCGACAAGCTCACCACAAGTCTGAAATCATTTTAATTCTCTGACTTAACCGATTCCTTAATACGCGACTGTGTAATATTACGCACGATATAGCGGGTCGCTTTGCGCTTGATGTTGCGTTCCATATCACGGCTAAATTGAATCAGTGAATATTGAAATTTTAAGACTAAAAAATCCTTCCGGATCTGTACTACCCGGATGGAATAAGAATTTGGCTCGATAAGGTGATGATATTCACTCAGGGAAATCATGAGTTGCTCTTCAAGCTCTTCAATACTGGATACACTTGAAGTTGGTATCTCAAAATCAATACTCGTTTTCTTGATCTGCTTCTTAGTGTAATTGATGATATCACTGGTGAATACGGTGCTGTTGGGCATAAATAGAATGTCATCATCCTCGTTAAGCAAAGCAATTTTAGCAATATTTATGTCAATGATCTTACCCCGGTATTCTCCTATTTTAACATAGTCATCAATTGTAATTTCCTTACTGAAGCTGATCACAATACCGCTAATGATATCGGCAAAAAAATCTTTGGAAAGGATCGCAAAAGCAGCCGCGACGATAGATAAGCTGGTAAATATTTTTTCAGGACTCAGGCCAATGAGCTGGAAAGCTGAAATAAACGCATAGACCGTAATCACCATAATGGAGATATTACTCAGTCCAAGCGTCACATTGTCTTTACGGTTATAGGGCAAATGCTTCCTGTGGCGGTATATCATGGCCAACAGGCGCACTAAAATCCCAATCCCAAACAGGAATATGGCAAATCTTAGGACAACCAGAAAGGTAGGACCCAATCTGCCAAGGTCATCCAGCCAGTTATGACTAATGGAATAGATAAACAAGGCAAAAGAAATCAAACAAACCTCTATCAGTAGTTTGACAAAATATCGTCCGGGGATTTTAATTCGTGCTTGTTGTTTCACAGCCATTTTGATTAACGACGTGAAATGATACAAATCGTATCCCGGTCACGTAAATTGAAGCAAATATAAGTGGGAAATGAGTGTAAAATTCAATTGAATCCCCATCCCGCTTGTTCTATTCCTTCGAAACAGCAGGAAGGGTAGTCTGGTTTTTGGATATCTGAAATCTATCATTTCAATTATTTTCTCTGTATTCTATAAAGAGCCTGGAGAATATTCAGGCTCTTATTCTATCTATCAGTAATGAATTCTATAAAAAAGCCCGAACCAAAGTCCGGGCCTTAGAATTATGTGGGTAATAAATTAAAATCCTGCTCCTAATGTAAATCCAACAACATTGTCAGGAAATGATGATATAATGTTTACCTGTCCAGATACAAGATCGATAGCTGCAAGAAATGCATTATCATCAATTGTAAATATCCCCATTGCATTGCCACTATTACCTCCGATGTCAAAGCCATTAGAGTCAGCCACATTCATGCTCAAGGTATTCACTACATTGAGTGTGCCATTGTTTGGTGGGGCCTGTGTGTATAATTTGTCCTGCAGATAATCAATTACATATAGGGTCGTCGTTGTAGCTCCAGGATAATTGTTGGTGTATGCTGCTGCATCAATTGCTGGCGAACCTGGATTTAATCCTCCGTCCACTACAGCAATATCACCGGTGACAGGATGCAGCCTAAGGTTTTGACCTTTGTTGCTCACAATTCGAATTCGGTCTACGGTTGGATTAAAGTCAAATCCAAAACGTGTTCCATTAAGTGTTTGTGAAAAGGACTGAGTTCCCAACGCAGCAGCAGCACCTGACGCCATATTAATAGTGTACAATCTGCTGGTACGGCCTAAAGCGTATAATTGCCCATTAACCGGACGGCTATCCAGACCGACAATTTTTTCTCCGCGAGGCAAACCACTAATAGGTTTTTTTAGCATTGAGAAAACATTTTGAGGGTTAAATATCAAAAGTTGATTGACAATGTCAACTGCATATGCAACCGGCCTGGGAGCAATAGCAATACCCAGTAAAATTTTTGAAGTTTTACCTTTTACTGTTGCCTGGCCAGTTGTAAGATTAATTTTATATATCAGAGAATTATTGTATCCATCAGTTTCGGAAGCTACAGCAATTGCTGTTGAATTATCCCAAGCGATATCAAATCCACCATCACCTTTATTTGAAATGCCAAGTGAACCTACTTCCTGCAGGGTGCCATCATTAGGTGGTACCTGTTTGTAAAGTTTGCCTGCTGCAAAATCAATATCATAGAGTGTAGTGGTAGTTGCTCCTGCTACACTATTAGTGTAAGCAACAGCTGATACGCGTACATCACCGGGATTAATACTTCCATCAGTTGCTGCAACTGTTCCGGTCTTCGGATTCAATCTAAGGTTTTGTTCGTTTTCACTGACAAGACGAATGCGATCTACTGTAGGGTTAAAATCGAAACCAACAACTGTCCCGTTGATAGCTGGTGAAAATGGAGTAGGAGAGACTGCTACAGCAATTCCTGTCTTCAGATTGATAGTAAACAGTCGACTTTGATTAGATACTCCATACAATTGGCCTGTAGCCGGGCGGAAGTCAATGGCAATGATCTGCTCATTAATACCTAATCCTGTGATGATGACATTTCCCTGCTCCTGCATGGCACCCCCTGATGTAAATGTCACGAGGTCACCTCCGGTAGATAATCCATAGAAAAAAGTTCGTTGTGC
>JALYSC010000289.1 GCA_030855005.1 Bacteroidota bacterium
TCTGTTGCAGTCCAGGTACGAATAAGTGTGTACTCCTGTCCGCAAGCACCGGGGATCGTATTCTCTATAAAACTTAGCACCACTTCGTCATCACAGGCATCTGTGACGGTAGGCACAGGAAATACCGGTATCGTATTGCATTCAACAGGACTTGTCGGAGTAGCGCAGGTAATCACTGGTGACGTGGAATCTTCAATTGTGATCGTTTGAACACAACTCACTGTATTTCCTGAAGCATCTGTTGCTGTCCATGTACGACTTATGGTAGCGTTTTGATCACATTGAGTTGACGTATTGGTGAAGTCATTAAATGTTATATCGGGATTCGCATCACAATTGTCTGTCGAAGTTGCTGTACCTGTTGCCAGTGGAGATGAATCTTCATCACATTCAATCGTCAGGTTGGCTGGGCAAACGATATCCGGAGGAGTTTCATCAATGACAACTACTATAATATGGTTAGAAGTATCCGTACCACACAAAGTCGTATTGACCACATAATAATCACCACTGGAGGTAACCGTGATCGAAGGGCCTGTGGAACCATTACTAAATACACCATCGATATTGCCTGAAATAGTCACACTACCGCCAGGACAAAATGTGGTGGGGCCATTTGCCATAATTACCGGGGCAATAGCCGGAAGACCAATAGAGACAATATTATTGTGCATGTCGATAGCGCCTGCTCTAGTCAACGCACGTCCCTGCAGGGAGGCTCCTTCCAAAAGCGAGATAGCACCATTAGCGAGAATGGTACCCAGAAAAACAGAATTTACTCCCAATTCCACAGCACCATTTATTTGCCAATAGATATTGCACAATGAAGCTCCATTGATCAGGGTAACACTCGATAGAGTACTCGAGGAAAATGCGCCGTCAATCTGTATAATAAAGATGGCATCAGGATCACCTTCTGCATCGAATGTCAACATTCCGGTGAGTGTGGTCGCAGCACCTGTGCAATACGTATTGGGGGTGAGTACCTGATTATTACCGAGTCCGACGCCAAGTACTATATTACAAGTAAGACTACTCAAAAAGTTGTATGCGAGATTGACATCCGCCGCAGCCTGCGCAGATACAAGGTCAGCAATGTGAATATCACCTACGACAACGCCAGGAGGAAATCCGGTAAATGATCCTGCATTGGTGCCGATGTCGCCTGTGACCACACTAGCGCCATCATTGCTGAAAGCACCTACAGCAGTAAAGACTGCGAAATCCTGTGCTGCTCCAAGCGATGGTGCTTGTGCGATCAGGGAAAATGAAGAAAGGAGAAAGAAGCATGTAAGTACCTGAGTAAGTAAAGATGTAGTCATACGAATTGCATTAAGTACATGCCAGGAGCATATCAGAGAACATGGTAAAGTCAACCGACGTAGAATTACGCAGGCTACATGGCAGCTTGTTTTGAATTTTAAACAGCCCTTTAAGAGCAACTCAGGTAGGCTTGCGTCTACTCATACAATCGTAGTGTGTCGTGGTGGTGTCCGTTACTAAAGTATATTATGCAATAACTATTACGCTATTCATAATCTAATCCTGGGAGGATTTTGGGTGTGTACTATTGCAATTTACGTTATTAGTCTCATATCTACTGTATATAATTGTAGAAATCATTTTAAATTGTTCATTGGCATTGAAACTATGTGTGGCATGAGCAAGTTTTATAATTCCTTCTCCTAACCTAAGCATGTATTTCTTTTTATTAATTATTAATTCTGCTGCTCCATCGATTATCTGGATGTATATATCAAACGGAGAGATTTTGTCCCCTAGTTCTTCACCTGCGTCTAATGATGATACAGTTACATTGCCAGTGGTTTTTTTATGATCGTCCGACACATGATGGCACTTGGTACATATTCAATGATGGCTACAATAATGTGGACCTTCGATTTTTCCATTTCCAATCTTTCCTCCTTAGCCTTGTCCATGATCCTGCCACTTTTTTTATTTATTATCGTTATAGTAAATGAAGTAAAAATGGGCCGTCCATGAGTATCTTAGACTCGGATAGGATCCCCCTAAATGGACGGTCCGGCAATAAACCCAATCCACCGCTTTTGGTGGATTAAAAAATTTTGTTGTTGTAAAAACGATCCGCGTATTCGTATCAAAGTGATATAAATATAGGAAACTGAAGCGTCAGTCGTGTTACAAAATTGGAGAATTGAATTACATTATTCGAGTAATGACAGATTTACTCCTGATAACCTGGGCGATTATTATGAAGGATTGAAAACTCCTTCTGAAGTGTTATAATAATATCTTTTTGGGTTCCTCCAAACATTTCTATACATCTCGAAAGATCCCATTCCTCACAGATCATTTTTTGAAGAATGGGTGTGGACTCAAATCGTTCAAGCAGCAAGGATACAGGTGACTTAATAATCTGATGTGCAGCCCGAATTGTCATTTTGATGATCCATATGATAGCTCCATGTTCAGATTTTTGAGCAATGTACCATTTGTAAAATCTCCCGAAAACCTCCACTAATAAGGTTTCAGTCTCAATTTTTGAAGAGGTAAGTTGGAGAGAAAGATTGTAAATTACAGGGCTATATCTATCATAGACACTCTCTGCATTTAAAAGTGATTTCTGGGGCAAAGAGTCAGTAATAATGTCCGGATACATATATTCTAATTAGATCTACAAAACTACCTCACCGTTTGCTATTCACGTTACACCTTTCATGCATTGAGTTATATAATTCCAGATTACCCCAAACAATCAACCCAGAGAAAAAAAGTAGCAGTATATGAGAATTGCATTGGGTGCTTTTCTTGATATACTCCCTCACAAACGGGTGTATGCTAGTCTTTACATGTATTATAAAAGAGGAATGATCCTTAGGGCAGCCCTTGGAACATTAACAATCATACTGGAAACCAAATGTTGAAGTGATTCTAAACTGATGGGTTTGGTTATAAATCCTTTCGCTCCAATTAATTGTGAAATAGCTGACTCTCCAGCAGAGGTGGAGAGCATCACTATAGGAATATCTGTTGTTAATGGGTTTGCATGAATTGCTTTCAGGCAATCGATGCCATTCATTCTCGGCATATTAATGTCCATAAAAATAATGTCCGGAAGTTTCTCCTGATCCTGTAATCTTTCAAGCGCCTCCTTACCATTGTCAGAAATGCCATACAAGGTTGCATTCTCAATAAGACAGATTGCCTCTACAAAAAATTTCTGATCATCAAGATCATCTTCTACCAGCATTATGTTTACATTACCTGTCATACTATTTTAAACTAATTGTGATCTGTATTGCAAAAAACAATCAGTGATACGAGTAAGTGACTCAGATGATCTAAATACGCAAAACACAAAGCAGACAAATCCAATTGCGTTCTAATCCTTAGTCGACCTATTTTTCCAACAAAGTTGGATGTAATTATGTGGCAGGTCTTATACAATTTCCTTGAGAAATTATATAATTTTCAGTTTTATCAGATACTGGCGATTGTAAATGTCACAAACTGTCCAAAGTTTCCCTTCGGATAAGCTTGATTTTCTTGAAGAAGGTGGGTGTCAATCCTGTCGATTTCTTAAACTGCATCGATAAATGAGCTACGCTGCTATATTTGAGCTTATAGGATATCTCTGTAAGCGTAAGATCTTCATAGATCAGGAGTTCCTTCACCCGCTCAATTTTGTAAGCAATGACAAAACATTCAATCGTAATTCCTTTTACTTCCGAAAACACGCTGGATAGATATTTGTAATCATATTTCAATTTCGAACTTAGGAATTCTGAGAAATTAATATGCGGCAAATCATCACTGTTGTAAACCAAATCTATTACGCAAGTTTTGATCTTTTCGATGAGGATGCTTTTTTTATCATCTATTAATTCAAGGCCGGATCTACGCAATGCTATTTTTAGCTCATGCCGCTTTCCCTCAGTCAGTGTTTCAACAATATGAACCTCACCCAATTCAATAATGGTATGGTGTAAACCAAGGTTTTCCAGCTCAGATTTAACCATCATTTTACAACGAAGGCACATCATATTTTTGATGAACAAACGCATACTAAAGGGTCTTAAGAGGAGACTTAAAAGGAGAGTTAATTATATTCTGACCAATCGTACATAATTAACACAGCTTGTTAAATTACTCACAAGTGAATTATAGCCGCAAGTAAATAAGCTTGTTGCCAAATTTACCGAAATTTTACTTAAATCTGCCAATTCTCCACAAATATTTTTACTTGCACTGTGGAACCAAAAAAGAACAAAACCTTGCGACTCTGTCCTTCCGTGCCCTCAGCATGTGTCTGTCTTTTTATCCTTACAAAATCCTCACCTGGGGAAATATCAATGTTAACATCCGGCTATAAGGCTATAAAATGATCCTCCTGGTCTTCAAAATTAAGAGAGGGATATTTTCATTTAATGCAAGATGTCCTTTAATTTTTCTTTCTTCTCACTCTAGATACAATACCCAAAAGTTGTTACCATTACGATCAATAACCGTTATATCTGAGTAACTGAATTTTATAAAATAGGTAAATTTAAGTACAGAATTTAGTCATTAGTTGCTAATCTGTATTAAATAGTGTAAATTCGGTATAACTCAGATTTTCACAACCTTCTTCATCACTTGCTGCTTATCGGAATTTATCTTTATGATGTATATTCCGTCAGGGAAGGTCGACAGGGAAATTTGTTCAGCGGATCTGTTG
>JALYSC010000290.1 GCA_030855005.1 Bacteroidota bacterium
GTTTACCATTCACCGTTTACCGTTCACCGTTTACCATTCACCGTTTACCGTTTACCGTTCACCGTTCACCGCTCGCCCTGAGCCTGCACAAGGATGAGAGTAAGGGGTCGAAGGGTTCACCGTCTCCCATGTTCATGGTACAAAACTTGCCTGCTTTTGAATTAACTTTACTGGTAACAACCCAGAAAGCATGAAATACCTGCCTCTCTTTATCCTTCTTCTTGCAATTGCCTGTAAGAAAACTGTTATCGTCCAACAAGACATCACTTTGCCTTCTCCCATGATGTGTACACCTTCGTGGTCAGATGCTGCATGGTATACCTCCAATACTCCGGCACCTTTGTTTGCTGGAATGGATGTGTTGAATTATCCCATCACGACTTCGAATCCGGAAGCACAGAAATATTTTAATCAGGGTTTGTTGCTGGCTTATGGATTTAATCATGCTGAAGCTGCGCGATCATTTTATTACGCGACGAAATTGGATTCCACTTGTGCTATGTGTTATTGGGGATTCGCTTATGTGCTGGGTCCCAATTACAACATGGGAATGGAGCCAGATAATTACTCAAGAGCCTACGATGCAATCCAAAAAGCTAAAAGTTTGTCGAAGCCTGCAACGCAACAGGAGAAGGATATGATTACTGCGCTATCAGCACGATATGTGAAAGAAGTCGTAGAAAATCGAAGGCCACTTGACAGCGCTTATATGTTAGCAATGAAAACGATTCATGCGCAGTATCCAAAGAATGTTGATATCGCAGCCATGTATGCTGAATCACTTATGGATATGCATCCATGGGATTTGTGGGAAACAGATGGCCGTCCAAAATCATGGACGCCAGAAATTTTAAAAGCAATTGAAGTTGCCATCAACACAAATACCAAACATCCCGGAGGTCATCATTTTTACATTCATGCATTGGAAGCATCAGCAGAACCTGAGAAAGCATTGGCAAGCTGTAAAGTATTTGATGATGGCCTAGTTCCCAACTCAGGTCATCTCGTGCACATGCCTTCACATATTTATATCAATACAGGTGATTATCATCTTGGAAGTGTTTGCAATATAAAAGCTGTGGAAAGAGATAGTTCTTATACAACACAGTGTCATGCCCAGGGGGCTTATCCGATGGTCTATTATCCGCACAATTATCATTTCCTTGCTGCCTGTGCAACATTAGAAGGTGATAGCAAGTGGGCAATAAAAGCAGCCGATAAAATGTCAGAGCAAACTAATCATAAAGGGATGCTTGATGCGCAGTTGTATTCATTCCAGCATTTTTATTCGATCCCGTATTTCGTTAAAGTGAAATTTCAAAAGTGGAATGACATCCTGAGTAAAAGCGCACCGGATAGTTCACTGATTTATGCTAATGGAATCTATAGGTATGCTAAAGGTATGGCTCACGTTGGCCTCAATCAACTCGACAAAGCACAAGCCGAATTGGATACATTAAAAATGATTGCGGATATGGATACATTACAGAAGATGCCAATCTGGGGATTCAACACTATGTTTCAAATTGTAGATATAGCTCAAAAAATATTGAAAAGTGAATTAAAAGCGAAGAAAGGTGAATACGATGAAAGCATTCGATTGTTAAAAGAAGCTGTTGCTATTGAAGATAAATTACAATACCAAGAACCACCTGATTGGTTTTTCTCGGTACGTCATCACCTTGGTGCTGTGCTGTTGCAGGCAAATAAACCCGCAGAAGCCATTACGGTTTATGAAGAAGATCTTGAGACTTTTCCTAAGAATGGATGGGCACTTAGCGGATTGAAATCAGCTTATGAAGCGACCAAGCAGACTGATAAGGCAAAAGAAACAAATACTCTGTTGCAAAATGCTTGGGCGCATGCAGATGTTCAGCTTATGGGATCGAAAGTGAAGACTAAGTAGACGCAAGTGCGCGGTTACATGCTTGATAGGTCGCGCAAAACGCAGAGAAATTTGATGCCAGATTAAAAGATGCCAGATATATGGTGAGCGTGTCGAATCCACGCCAGACTCATGATGCAGAAAATTCTTGTTCTATCACTGTTCACAGAGAGTAAAAGAAATTTTCACGCAAAGGAGCAGAGAAAAAAGTGAAATCTCACGCTTCAACGTGATGGGACCTCAGACGCTCAAAAAACAAAAATCCTTTACTCTTTTATACTTGTCGCACATAGACGTAAAGGAAATGATTCTGTTGATGCATTCATAACTCGTCATTCGTAAATCGTAACTTCCCCTTCATGTTGCCGTTTGCCCGCCGGACATCCATCCTGATCATCATTGTGCTTGCGCAGTTTTTATGTGTTTCACTTTGGTTCGCCGGTAATGGAGTGATGGATGATCTCATCCGTGATTATGGTTTATCAGATCGGGGATTGGGTAATCTGACTACTGCAGTGCAGTTAGGATTTATTCTTGGAACCTTACTTTTTTCTTTATTTGCAGTTGCTGACAGGAGTAGTCCTTCCAAAGTCTTTATGGTCTCTGCTTTCCTTGCTGCAAGTTGTAATATTATTTTGTTGTTTTCTGATCATTGGAGCCCCGGAATCTATGCGTCAAGATTTTTGACGGGATTTTTTCTTGCAGGAATATATCCTGTAGGAATGAAAATCGCGGCAGATTATTTTGATGTGGATCTGGGAAAAGCACTCGGTTATTTATTAGGAGCGCTGGTATTGGGCACTGCGTTTCCGCATTTACTGAAAAGTCAGTTACATGGCTTGCCATGGGAAACTGTCATTATTGCGACATCAATTGCAGCAGTAATAGGTGGGTTACTTATCTTTTTTTTAATTCCTGACGGACCTTTCAGAAGACCGCTGCAAGGATTGCGAATCGGGGTTCTCCCTGATCTTTTTATTGATAAAAATTTCAGAGCAGCAGCATGTGGATATTTTGGTCATATGTGGGAGCTATATGCTTTTTGGGCATTTGTTCCGGTCATCATTTCTGTATTCGTTAGGTCATTAACTCCGCATGATATTTCACTGGTTGCATTTTTCATTATTGGTATCGGAAGCATAGGGTGTATTCTCGGGGGCTATGCTGCGCAGAGATTTGGAAGTTTTAAAATCGCCTTTTTGGCCTTAATGATGTCAGCCTTATGTTGTCTTATTTCTCCTCTGATCTTTACACTTCATCCGGTAATAATCCTGATTTTCTTTTTATTCTGGGGAATGATGGTGATTATGGATTCACCTCAATTTTCAACATTGGTAGCTATCCATGCACCGGTGATGAACAAAGCCTCCGCATTGACATTGGTCAATTGTATTGGTTTTAGTATCACCATTATTAGCATTCAATTGCTCACCATACTCTCAGCGTGGTTAAGCTATCAATGGCTGTTGTTTTTATTATTTCCGGGACCTGTCCTGGGACTGTTGGCGATGATTCAGTCACGTCAGGTAACGTCAATAGAAAAATCAATACCTTGAGCAGACGATAAAGCGTCAAACTCTATGCCTTCCAACCGCGTATCAAAACTGATCACGATTGCCCTCGTATTCATTGCTGTCCTGGTTACTTCCCTTTCTGCCACAGGTCTGATTGTTTTGGATCCGGTGGTAGGAGCAATCCTTCGATGGATTACTATCATCGCTCTTGCCTATTGGGTTTGGCGGCGAAAAAACCTTACAACCTGGATTCTCTTTAGTATGGTGATTGGAGCCGAGTTTGGCTATGATTTTCCTGCCATCGCTTCGGAACTTAAGGTGGTAAGCAAAGTTTTCCTCAAGCTAATAAAGACCATTATTGCTCCGCTTATATTTGGAACACTGGTAGTTGGGATTGCCGGTCACGCTAATCTCAAGCAAGTGGGTCGAATGGGGTGGAAATCGATTTTATATTTTGAAGTGGCCACGACAATCGCGTTATTTATTGGATTGATTGCAATCAATATTAGTAAAGCCGGAGTAGGAATTAAACTTCCTCCGGGTGGCGAGACAGATAAATTAAATGTGCCTCCTCCTGAAGGATGGGAAGAAATCATCCTCCATATTTTTCCGGAGAATATTGCCAAGTCAATTGCTGATGGACAGGTATTACAAATTGTAGTCTTCAGTATTCTCTTTGCAATTGGTCTCGCTTTAATTAAAGAGCCTCACAAACAGACGATGCTTAATTTCTGCGAAAGCCTGACAGAGGTGATGTTTAAATTCACCGGTGTTGTGATGTACTTCGCACCATTTGCTGTTGGAGCAGCCATCGCATATACGGTGGGTCACATGGGTTTTGGGATTCTGGCAAATCTATTCCAATTACTTGCCACACTTTATGTTGCGCTGATTGCTTTTGTCTTGCTCGTCTTCTTGCCAGTAGCTTTGATTATCAAGCTTCCGATACGAAGATTTATTCGGGCAATACTTGAACCGGCCACCATTGCATTTTCCACCACCAGTTCAGAAGCAGCCTTACCAAAAGCATTGGAGAATATGGAGCGCTTCGGTGTTCCAAGGAAAATCGTTGCTTTTGTATTGCCTGCAGGTTATAGTTTTAATCTGGATGGATCGACTTTGTATTTATCGTTGGCTACCATATTTGTGGCGCAGGCAGCTGGTATAGATCTTTCGATATCGGAACAGATTTTGATTTTGCTAACCCTTATGCTCACTACAAAAGGTATTGCGGGTGTACCTCGAGCTTCACTTGTAATATTGATGGGTACTGCCACTTCTTTTGG
>JALYSC010000291.1 GCA_030855005.1 Bacteroidota bacterium
GCAGCCCGTTGAACGAATTTTTTATCATTGAAAATCAGAGGCCTGAAGGGCCGACATACGATAGCAACGGGAGCAGCCCGTTGAACGAATTTTTTATCATTGAAAATCAGAGGCCTGAAGGGCCGACATACGATAGCAACGGGAGCAGCCCGTTGAACGAATTTTTTATCATTGAAAATTAAAGGCCTGAAAGGCCGACATACGATAGCCCGATGAACGAATTTTTTATCATCGAAAATCAGAGGCCTGAAGGGCCGACATACGATAGCAACGAGTGCAGCCCGTTGAACGAATTTTTTATCATCGAAAATCAGAGGCCTGAAGGGAGTGTGGAATTTATCAAATGAGATGATGAGGTCCCTCCCTTCATTGAAATTTCAAATGATGGAACGATGGCATACACCATAGTCAAAAGGAAGCTCTGCTCACTTATCCCGATACACTGGGTGTTCCATTATTTGACACCACTTATGCCTGGATGGCAGTATATCGCAAAATGAATGGTGAATGGAAGGGCGTAGCTAATGTATCCACTGAATTGCCCAGATAGGTCATAAATAAGTAAAATTTGGTAAGGAATTGTATCTATGCAGGTACAAAACAAACCCAAACTTCTTCATGAAAAAAGCCACACTTCTCAAAGGGTTATTCGGATTATGCCTTTTTTCTATCCTTGAGATCACAAATATATCTGCTCAAATGGACACCACTATGGTAGTCACTATGGGAGGATCTCCGATCGAAACTGACCGTCCTGATCAAACAGAAACTGCCTCTTTAGTACCCAAAGGATATTTCCAGATGGAAAACGGATTTTCCATTGAGGACACTGAACCCGGATTCATCTATACATACCCATCGACACTCTGGAAGTTTGGGGTATCCGAGAATTTTGAGATACGTGTCATCACTGAATATATTAACATTCAACGCGCACCAAATCCTGATGTTGACGGACTTCTGCCCATTCGTGTGGGTTGGAAAACAAAGCTATTCGACCAAAATGGTTGGATCCCAAAGGCGGCTCTCCTTGGGCACATCTCTCTGCCCGGACTTGCATCTGAACCATTTAGAGAATCTTATTTTGCACCCGATCTTAGACTTTTATTCCTGCATTCCTTTTCTAACCGATTTACGATAAGTTATAATGTAGGTGCAGAATGGGATGGTGAAACCCCAAGACCAGATTTCATTTATTCACTTTCTTTTGGATCTGCAATATTCCATGGTCTTGGCATTTATGTAGAAGGTTACGGCAGCGTGCCTCAACAAAGAAAAGATGATAATGAATTACGTTTTGATGCAGGGCTGACCTACCTCATTACTCAGAATGTAGTGGCTGATATTTCAGGCGGAATCGGAATCACGGACAATGCTCCTGAAAAATATATTGCAGTCGGACTTTCGTACAGGTTTAAATTATAGGAAGGGCAAAGTATGAAGTTCATTATTTTCAAATTTTTTCTCACTCCACTTCTAAGCAAATTCTAATTTCTGCGTCGCTATCTCAGCGACCTTCCAGCCTATCTTTGTCCCCGTAATGAGTAACACTCGTCTTTTTGTTCTCTTCTTCCTGATATTACAGTTTTCCCTTTGGGGACAGGCACAGGAGGATACCATCCGATCTAGAGAGCTGAATAATGTTATTATCAAAAGCTATCGCGTTTCCGAGATTACAAGTCAATTGTCGGAAGTTCATGGGGCATACCTTATTGGAGGACGAAAGACAGAACTCCTGCCAGTAGCTGAAATGTCAGCCAACTTAGCGGATAAAACCGGAAGACAGATTTTTGCCAAGATTCCGGGCGCTTTTATTTACGATATGGATGGCTCGGGCAATCAGGTAAATATTGCCACACGTGGTTTGGATCCGCACCGGAGTTGGGAATTTAGTATTCGTCAAAATGGAATATTGATCAATTCCGATATCTATGGTTATCCTGCAAGTCATTACAGCATGCCAATGGAAGCTATTCGAAATATTGAAGTGATCAGGGGTACCGCCTCACTTCAATATGGTGCTGAATTTGGCGGGATGATCAATTATGTTTTAAAAACACCGGATACATCCAGAGCATTTTCATTCGAAAGCATCAATACAGCAGGATCATTCGGTCTGCTGAGTTCCTTTAATTCAATCGGGGGTAAACTAGGTCGTGTTACTTATTATGCTTATGCTCAAAAGCGCACTTCAAATGGTTACCGTGATAATGCACGTTCCGATGCAGAAGCCCAGTTAGCCGGAATTCAATTTGATTTTTCAGACAAATTAAATTTGCGTGCAGAAATAGGTCGAAGTACTTATCTCTATCAAATCCCTGGACCATTGACTGATGAAATGTTTGAAAACAATCCTCGTCAATCAACCCGTTCACGTAACTATTTTAATCCTGATATTTTTATTCCTTCGCTTACTTTTCAATGGAAACCGGGACAGAATACTACGGTTCAATGGATTTTATCCGGTGTTTTTGGTCAGCGTAATAGTGTGGAGTTTGAAGGATTTGCAGATCGCCGTGATACCATCAATGCTGTAACACTGCAATACAATCCGCGTGTAATCAACATCGATAATTTTAATTCGAAGACAACAGAAATGAGATTAATACAGAAGTATCATGTAGGTACCATTCGAAATGTTTTATCTGCTGGGGTGACCTACTTTAATAATGACATGCGACGTCGTCAACAAGGGAAGGGTTCTTCAGGGACTGACTTCGATCTTTCCATCATAGGAGAGTGGGGTCGAGATCTTAATTATCTAAGTGAGTCGGTGAGTATGTTCATAGAAAATATGTTCTACGTAACACCATCATGGTCTGTTTCTCCGGGCATGCGTTTTGAATATGGAAAGACTGATATGACAGGTCGTATTTCTTATCTTGATCCGGCTGATATCCCAAATAAAATCGAACATCAAATCCCGGCATTAGGAATTAATAGCCGCTATAAATTGAATGAATTAACCAGTTTCTATGGCGGCATTTCACAAGCATACAGACCTGTATTATTTAAGGATATTATTCCAGGTTCTACACTTGAGCGGGCAAATAAAGATTTAAAAGATGCTTTTGGTTATAATGCAGAGTTAGGAATGAATGGCCGTGTCAAAATATGGTTGAAATATGATATTACTTTATTCCGACTTCAATACACAGATAGATTAGGTAATCTGGTATTGACGGAAAATAATGTGAATTACATATACAAAACAAATATTGGGGACAGTCAGACCAATGGCATTGAATGCTTAGTAGAAGTTATACCTGTTCAGACAAATACGACTTACGTTTCTTTTTTTACATCTACTTCTTTGATGAAAGGAACTTATCGTAACGCGCAACTTGCAGTTGGATCGGAGAATAGGGATATAAGTGGTAATGAAGTGGAATCCATCCCGCGCTGGATAAGCCGAAATGGACTCAATCTGAGTTACAAAAGCCTCAAAATAGCCCTGCTCTATAGTTATGTCGCCAAGTCCTATTCTGACCCGACTAATGTAGAAATCCCGACACCAAATAGTGCCAGGGGCATAGTGCCTGCATATTCAATATTGGATCTGAATACAAGCTTACGGATTGGATCTCATTTTATTGTTAAAGCAGGGATTAATAACCTGCTTGATAAACAATACTTTACGAAGCGCCCATTATTTTATCCTGGTCCTGGAGTCTGGAGTTCGGATGGTACGAGCCTGGTGGTCTCGGTGGGGATTAAAATTTAATAGCAAATAGTTAATTACATCACTTTTTTATTTATTAATTTTAAATCATTATATTTACCTGCTGAAATCTTCTATTACGAATGATTTTGGATCACCACTTAAGATTAAACGAAAATTGCATAATTCCCAGTCAATTGTTGGACATTTATTGTTTAGCAATTGACTTTTTTATTTCCCTTCTATTTATTATGATTTAGTATTTGGTAATCCGCAATAATGTATGAGGCGCGTATTTGAATGTATTGATGCACATACTTGCGGCAATCCCGTCAGAGTGGTGCGGACAGGAGGACCTGCATTGAAGGGAGATTCGATTTTTGAAAAAAGAAATCATTTTTTGCGGGAATACGATTGGATCCGTAAAGGATTAATGTTTGAACCACGTGGTCATGATATGATGAGCGGAAGTATATTATATCCTCCTGCTGATTCAAATCATGATGCAGCCATACTCTTTATTGAAACCAGTGGATGTCTCCCCATGTGCGGACATGGCACCATAGGTACTGTCACTATCGCAATTGAAGAAAAATTAATCATTCCGAAAATTCCCGGCAAACTCATTCTGGAAGTTCCTGCAGGGATTATTCATGTTGACTATTCCATGCAAGACGATAAAGTCAAAACTGTAAAAATTAAAAACGTACCTTCTTTTTTATATGCACATAGCCTTGTCGCTACATGTCCAATACTTGGTGATATAATAGTTGATGTCGCATACGGTGGTAATTTTTATGCAATTATCGATACGCAGGAGCATTTCACAGGCCTGCAGGATTATGCTGTAGATCAACTTATAAGCTGGGGGAGAGCAATACGGGATGATTTGAATCTTAGATATGTATTTATTCATCCTGAGAATTCATCGATCCATGGATGCTCACATATATTGTGGGCAGGTGAAACATTGCAATCTTCATCTACAGCTCGTAGTGCAGTATTATATGGCGAAAAAGCAAT
>JALYSC010000292.1 GCA_030855005.1 Bacteroidota bacterium
ATTAATGACCGCGTTGCTCAGCGTCTTCTCTGGTGGCCAATCAGGAATCTCCAAAGGAGCGACAGCAGCCATGGTAGTCGTTGTGATGCCTGAGATCGTGAGTCATTATGCACAGCACAAGGACCTTACAGCATTAGCTCCTATTTATGATTCTTTGATCACTTCTTACATCGATGATGTAAAAAAGTATGCCTCGGGCGATACGCGGATCATGCATATACGCCATATCATCCGGACATCTTTCACACAAGCCGGTAAGCGAATAAAATTTGAAGGATTTGGTAACTCCGCCTATCGGTCGCGTGAAATGGGTGAAGCGCTCCGCATTGCAGAGAAAGCTTTATTGTTGCAATTAATCTTTCCTGTCACCTCCGCAGTCTTGCCGTTGATACCCGATATCAAAAGGTCACCGCGCCTGCAGGTGCTTGATACCGGGATGCTCAATTATTATGTCGGTATTCAAAAGGACATCCTGAACACTGATAATCTGAGCAGAATCTATGAAGGAGTTATGATCGAACACCTCATCGGGCAGGAAGTATTAGCTGGTCAGTATCTTTCATTGAGCGGCCTGAACTTCTGGGTAAGAGAAAAAAATACTTCTTCTGCCGAGGTCGATTTCATATATCCTTTTGAAGGAAAGCTCATCCCTGTAGTAGCGAAATCAGGTGTGACTGGGAAATTAAAATCGCTCCATCAATACATGGATCTTGCCCCCCATACGATGGCGATACGCTTCTATGCTGATGAATTGAAATGGACTGATGCAGTCACGCCGGGTGAAAAAATATCGACTATTAAACCTGCCGTATTATCTCGCCTCCCAATTGGATAAATATCTTGACTGGTTTCAAAAAAGTTATGCCTGAATCGCATCCTATGATTTTCTCAACCTTCTCAACCGATTGCTTTCGAAGAAAGTAATGCTCAACCCTCTCAACACTCCCTCGGAAGATGATCTGAATCAACGCATAAATCTGTGAAGCATATTTCTAAACTTTCTAAACCGATTGTTTCCGAAGGAAACAAGGTTCAACTCTCTCAACACTCCCTCGGAAGATGAATTGTCTAAACCTTAATAATCATTATAACAACATTCACTTCCCATGTTTCTTCTTCTCCTCCTTCAACCTCAACTCCTCCATGTATGCCTCCATCTTCGTCTCCTTCACCCCCACCCGGATAAATCCAAAAAGATTCATATACACATTCGCTATCCACACCAGCGCAAAACCACCGAGGACATAACCCCGCCATCCGGGAAATAATAACTGATAGTCCGTAATCACTAACACTAAAATCGTCACATAATGACTAAAGCAATATTCACATGTAAAGAGATAAAAGAATTTCCGGACCAGCATCGATTTACTGGATTTGGATTTCCGGACACAATATTCCCTTGGCTCTTTAAAGATCTCCTCATGCGTGACGGTCCACGCAATGCAGGCGATCGGGAGTGCCAGCAAAAACAAATACGCTACCTGGAGAGAAAGTGAAAGCATACAGCAATACTACAAATTTTGATCGCCTTTAGATATATAGACAGTATGTATTTGATCGTAGTATAAACGCATAACCTAAAAAGCCAATAACCAAATACTTATTCATCTGCCCTGATGCCGGATTGCCTGGCAATACTTTCCTGATGAACAGCATTCAGATAATTCGAAATAAATCCTTCGCTTAACCCGCGTTCCTTTCCCACATCTTTCGCCTTCTCCATGATATCATTCCATCGCCTGAGTTGTAAGATGGAAATCCGATTATATTTTTTGTGTTTGCCGATCTCTTCACTCAGCTTCATTCGTTTACTGAGCAGATCCAATACTTTGAGATCCAGCTCATCGATCTCATGTCGGATCGAATCCATGTATTCTACAAAATCACTATCATCGATCATCTCTCTCTTGAACTCAAGTTTATCGATTAGTAATTTGTACGTAGCCGGGGTGATTTGTTGAAACGCATCACTCAGCGCATTGTCAGGATCACAATGCGTTTCAGTCATCAGACCATCATAGTTAAGGTCCAGTGCATATTGCGCCACATTGAATAATTCTGACCTGTTACCACTTATATGACTGTTGTCACACAATATTGGAATACCGGGCATCCGTCTGCGCAGCTCGATAGGAATTTGCCAATACGGTTCGTTGCGGTACATCGATTTCGCGTAGGAAGAGAATCCACGATGTATGGCTGCAATTTTGGAAATGCCCGCAGCCTGCACTCGTTCAATTGCACCGATCCACAATTCAAGATCAGGATTGGTTGGATTCTTGACCATTATAGGGATGTCAACACCTTTGATTGCGTCTGCAATTTCCTGCACACTAAATGGGTTGGCAGTCGAGCGGGCTCCGATCCATAAAACATCTATTCCAAAGGCAAGTGCTTTATCAACTTGTTTGGCATTAGCTACTTCCACAGTAGTGCGCAATCCTGTTTCTTCTTTAACTCGTTTCAGCCATGGCAGTGCGACAGATCCCCTTCCCTCGAATACACCGGGCCGTGTACGTGGCTTCCAAATTCCTGAACGAAACAAATCAATTTTTGCATCTGCCAGTGCGTAAGCTGCACACAATACCTGCTCTTCTGTCTCTGCACTGCACGGACCTGCGATGAGAAATGGTCTGTTGTCCTTTTTGACAAACAATGACGTCTCTAAAACTTCTGATCCGTTTGTATGCATTCCCTAGGGAGTGGTCGTGGCTAAGATGAACTTCAAAGCTATGCCACTCAAACGAAATTTTATCTAATCAGTTCTCCCCAAATCCGCCTCCTCTCATGGTGGCACTACTAGTAGTGCCACTACTAGTAGTGCCACAGGGGGTTAACCTGTTGATTGTCAGAGGCCCCGGATAGTTATCCACATACTATTTTTTGGACTTTTTTTAGCCCTTCTTTCGATGGGATTTTAAAGTGGTCTGGTAAGTTAAATCATGCATCAATTACCATTCGATTTTTCGAGGGATGATTTTTTTAGTCATACTCTGAGCCAACAAATTTGATGAAGGCGAATCCTGTACGCACAAATAAATCTTCTATTTTGTGCCATAATTAAAAACCAAGCTTTATGAATTTTCCAGCTGATCTCCGATACACAAGTGAACATGAATGGGTAAAATTGACTGACGAAACCACCCCCGATGGAAGGCCTATAGCCCTGGTTGGTATCACTGATTTTGCACAAGGTGAACTTGGCGAACTCGTATATATTGAAGTCGAAACAGTCGGAGAAAAACTTGATAAGGATGCCATCTTCGGAACCGTGGAGGCAGTTAAGACCACATCCGATCTATTCATGCCTATCAGTGGTGAAGTGCTGGAGTTTAATGCAGATCTCTCTGAATCCGGAGGCGATGATCCTGGACTGATCAACACTGATCCTTATGGCAAAGGATGGGTCATTAAAATTGTTCCAACCGATCCGGCAGAAATCGAATCCCTCATGACTGCTGATGCCTACAAAGAACTAACTGCTCATTGATTGGTTGTCTTTTCTGCTTATGCTTAAGGGTAAATTTTTTTGGCTGCCTCCGGTGGTCTGGGGACTCATCATCATAGTGCTTTCCCTATTGCCGGGAGGGACTGCGGGTCTTAAATTATTTGGAATCCCACATGCAGATAAAATTGGTCACTTCGGGATGTATGCCATCTGGAGCTTTCTGATTTATCAGGCATTTTTTCGACCCAATAAGCTGAGTCCCACTCAGGCTTTTTGGTTGACGATCATTTTGTCTACGCTGATCGGGATAGCTCTGGAATATGGCCAGGATACAGTGACTATTGGACGGAGTTATGAATTTGCAGACATGCTCGCCAATACTTTGGGAGCTATTTCAGGTTCGCTGTTTGGGTATTGGGTATTTAAAAAAGTCCCTAAAAACTGAACTTGTGTAGGAATTTATACGTATGTTTATTTTATTAATCTTACGTATGACCTCAAAGTTGACCATATCCATTGATAAAGAAGTCATTGAAAGATCCAAACAATATGCTGCTTCTCAGGACCGGAGTTTGTCTGACCTGATTGAATCGTATCTAAGATCCTTAACTGCTACTGGAGATAAAGTCATGCGACCATCCAGCAAGCTCAAAGCATTAAAAGGTTCATTTAAAGCGCCTGCTGATTTTGACTACAAAAAAATCCTTCAGGAAGAGATTATTAAAAAACATGGATAAAGTATTCGTCGATAGTGACATAATACTTGACTTCCTTTTGGATAGATCTCCTTTCGCGGAACCGGCACTTAAGCTCTTTACTTTGGCAGAAATGGGAAGGGTTAAATTATTTACCTCTGGGATTGTTTTCTCTAATTGTTATTACGTTCTCAGGAGAGTTGCCTCACATGACAAAGTCATTAAAAAACTTGCAACGATTTCTTTATTATTTGACTTTACACTGCTTGAAAGACAAGTTGTCTTAGATGCACTCCAATCTTCATTCCGGGATTTTAAAGATGCCCTTCAAAATTTCTCCGCAATAGGTAGTGGGATTCAAATTTTAATAACCCGGAATATCAGGGATTACAAATGGAGTTCGTTGGCAGTGATGTCCCCCGACCAATTTCTGGGTGGGTGGAGGCTGGTGGATAAAAAAGAATGAGGCAAATCGGTTTCCCAATTTGCCTCACTAGTTAGGCTATTCGAATAGCTGCCTTATTGGGTGTG
>JALYSC010000293.1 GCA_030855005.1 Bacteroidota bacterium
GTTTAATTCGAACGATCAAGTCCACTTTATGATCCCCGACAGTACTATCAATCATGACCAGGATATCATCCGAAGAGAAATAGTAAAAACCATTTTCTTTAAGTCGTAAATCAATGCGCTCCCGTTCCGCTTTAATGACATCCAGGTCATAAGGATCATCTGCCTTTAGAAATGTATTCTCCTTCGCATCCAGGATGGCATCTCCTAACTCAAAGGAGCTATCCATAAGAAATTCTACATTGCGAATAAAATATTGGGGACCCGGTACAGCAGTGTAAATGACTTTTACACTCTGTTTTTTTTCCACGATGTCCGCTGAACACTCCGTATGGAAAAACCCTCTGTTCTCAAGCCGGTTATTAATAATCTTATTGTTTGCTTCTGTGCTGACCTGACTAAACAGAACCGGAGGCTCGCCCAGTTTGTATTTAATAAAGTATTTAAGTCCCTTTTTTTTATGTGTTGTATCAATGAGGTTATAAAACATGAGTTTAAACGGGATACCCAGAATCGCCTTATTAGGCTTCGGTCTTACTAAACCTTCCAGTTCGCTTACCAAAGCTTTTTGTTGTTTAGCCTTTACGTTCTCATCCTCAATTCTGACTCTAGCACCCGTGTATAATTTTTCGTGCGGCGGCAACTTTTTGGTGACGCTGCATGAGCAAAGTGAAAAAACAAAAATTCCGGCAATCAAAAGATTAAAGAAGTCCTTCAATTCAAATGAAAATTGGGTTATTCGTTGGGAAGCTGGATTCTTCATTCTTCGTCTACCTCCTTATCTTCCTCATCATCATGCCGATGTGCATTTTTAAATAATTTTTCATCCTCGGTTTTCTTTGCAAAAATATCTTTAAACCGATTGTAATCTGCAGTGAATACAAATCCAATACCTGTCTCCACAACCTGGCCCTGTACAATGATGTATTCATCTTTTCGATAGGCCCGCACCAGATAACGACCGTCTTTAGATAACTGATATTCAACCGAAACATCACCAGCGATATTGGTGGCCTTACGATCTGATTCACGAGTTCCTTCCAATTCAAAATTGCTGCCGACACTGACCTTTAACCTGTCATCCAACAATTGTTTCGTCAAGCCGACGGTGAGGTCCGTCCTGTTTTGTAATTCACCTGACGTATAATCTTCAATAGAATTCAGATCAAAGCTCAACTCAAATCCTGCAATCATACCCCCCACCAAATTGTTTAATTGTTCAGACAGGAGTTTACTTGCACTTTGTCTGGCTAGTGAAGAAATACCTCCCCCCCGTGCTTCATTTACAAATGGATCATCCGATATAAAACGATTCAGCAACAGGACGGCGAAGACCTGTTTGTTGAGTTCCGATGGTTCCGTACGAAGTTGTACCAGGCGCGATTGCACCGTGGTGATCACTTCTGTGGACACACCATAATTTTTGGTTGGAAGATCAATATCAAAAGTTACTTCAGGTTGAAGTAATTTTCCCTTCATATCCAGCATTACCTCAAAAGGAAGTTTTTGTTTGTACGTATTAACAACGTTTTGATCTGCATCAGCTAGTTGATTCTGTACGAGACTCAAAGGTGCGGTATTAGCTACATAAATTGCAGTCACATTGACATCGGCTAATAGCGGATCCCCCGTCCAGGAAATGGTGCTTCCTTTAGCGATCTGAAATTCTCTTTTAACCTGGTTAAATGAAAATCGATAGGCACCTTCCTCCAGCTCATAAATACCGGTCAATGTCATTTTTCCACTCGGATCGATTCCACCTGCAAGATCGGCCTGACCTCTGACATTGAGATAATCGCCATTCGCTTCATCGATGATCATGTTCAGTTCGG
Organism: Bacteroidota bacterium; assembly: GCA_030855005.1. Taxonomy (GTDB): domain Bacteria; phylum Bacteroidota; class Bacteroidia; order Chitinophagales; family Saprospiraceae; genus Opimibacter. The sequence continues at coordinate 1,830 of JALYSC010000293.1, forward strand.
CTTCTTTAACAATGGAAATGTCCACAGCTACATCCATGCCGGTCAACTCAGACTGGATAAGAGAATCCTGCAACGGAGTCAGCTCCGCCAATTTAAATGTATCCATATCCACAAACTCCACGATCCCTTCCCGCTCGATAAGTCCCGGATCCGTCTGTGGAATCACAATGGTCAATTTAGTTTTATCATTGACGCGGATCGAACCATCGACCACAGGTGTAGCTAATCCGCCATGTACGTGCAGATGTGCATCTACATATAATTGACCGTAGTATAATTTGTTATTTTCACGTGTGGAGTTCATGACCTGGAAATTATCTGATTGCAGATCCAGATCAAAACGATAATCCCTGTAATCTTTAGTGTAAATATTTCCACTAATGACTGCTTCATTGCCTGATGAATCCACAAGCGTAAAAAGATCCAAATCGATGCCTTCAGTTGTAAACTGGATATTCTCATCCTTCACCTGGTAGTATGAATTGAAACGTGTCACTTTAAAACCCACAGCGTTAAATCGGATGTCGCCCCTAATTGCTGGTGATGCCATCGTCCCTTTGAGGGAAAGATCGCCTGTAAGTGCGCCGCTTGCGTTGTCAATCTCTCCACCTGTAAAACCTTCAATGCTCTTCATGTTCAGGTTTACAATGTCCACATTCAGGTCAAAGAGACCTGATGCGCCAGATACGATGTAAGAACCCTTCATCGTGACATCATTGCCATAACCTGTAATCTTTGCTTCTGCTGCATAGGTGTCCGGTGTTTCATTATTTACTTTCAGAGCGATGTTGCCTACAGTGTCCTCATGAAAACTAAAATCCTCGATGTCCAGATCTGCTGTAAAAACGGGATTTGTTTTTAGGTTGCGGACATTAGCGACACCATTGATAATGCCATCTGCCAATAATGAATCACGCTTCACCATTCGGGTCAATGTTGCAATTTTAAAATCTTCAAATGACAAATCCATAGGTGCATCTTTTTGCTGGGGATTGCTATGGATCCGCATGGATTGTTCCTCATGGGAAATTTTAAAATTAGTGACCATGAGACCCTCCGATCCAAATTGAATCGCATTGTCGGGGGCCACCGTCCAGGCTTGTCTATTCAGCACTAACCCATCCTGCAAAATGCTCAGGTCAAAATGTCTTTCTTCAGATTTCATTTTACCCGCAATGCGATACACATTCTCTTCATTCTCATCCTTTATTTGCAGATCCATGTCCACCACATCATTCTGTGCCTTGCCTGAGAAAGATAGATTTTGGATTTGAATTTCTTTTTTTCGAAGCTGGTCAAGGGTAAAAGAATAATTTAATGCATTATTTTCTGTATTGATGTCCAGACCAAAATTGTCAATGACAAAATCCTTGTACATCATGCGCGGTGCGCTTCCTTTGACAACGATCTCATCTGTAGTACTATCAAAATTGCCTTCGATGACCGCATCTTCCATCTCAGTGAGATCAGGTAATAATTCCTCTACTAATGGAGAACGAATGATCCGAATGTTGAACTCGAGTTGTTGCGGATCGTATGCGATCGTCGAATCACGGGCTGGTGTGGTGTCAAAATAATTATCGATGGACTGCTGCATTGCCGGCCAGACTTTGGTCAGATTATAATTTCCTTTAAATCGGGCGGTGAGCAACTCAGAATATATATGAAGTGAATCTTCTCCCTCCGTGGCAACAGAAACGATGCTGATGGTGTCAAGCTTATAACGTTTGTCCTCGAGGCGGATGATCGCATCGGTGATGTTGATCGTGCCATTTAGGTAATCCTGATCTGCTGTTTCTAGGTCTGCAATAATTTGCCCTTTCAGGCTAAGGTCTTTATCATTAAGCTTTAGGGGTAAAAGATTAAGCGTATCCAGGTTTAAGGTCATGTTGACTTTTGGATACTCTCCATTTAGATTAGCGGTGCCCTTGAGATCAAAATTGATATTGGGATCAACCATATTCGCTGTCAACTCGATATCTCCATTGCGGGCACTACCCTTTGCCGTCAGATTTTGATACGTGTACCCATTGTATTGGATGGCTGAAATCTTACCATCGAACGTTGCATTAGCGGTTTTTGGATCCATACCCGTCCCTTTGATAGTTCCGGCAAATGTAATTTTTCCAAGCTTGTCTTCCATTTTCAGAAAACGACCTGCATCAAATTGAGTGGTTGTAAGGGTTGCATTATACGAAGCCCTCGTTTTACTCGTCAGGTTTTTGAAAGTGCCTTTAATGAGTGCATTGCCATAACTTGAATTTACATTCATATTTGTAGTAAAGCTCATCATGCTTCCCACAAAAGAGCCTTTCAGTTGAAGACGATCCGGCAGGCTTATGTTGGAAGGAAATGTTCCTGCAGGTAAAAACCCTGTGATGTCATTTTTGGTGGCAGAAAATTCTTCAATCCGAAGATCAAAAGTTGACTTGTTAATATCAGGCAAACCTGTGATCGTTCCTGAGCCTTTGAGACGGATCTGGCCAAGACCTGATACCGTAAGATTTGTAAATGTCAGGTCACTGATCGGTCCATCAATTTGACCATTCATCAGGATGACAGCGTTTCGGTTTTGCCTGAATGGATCCTGGTTTGCTAATACAGGTGCAAATAAGATCAGGTCCTTAATTGCAAGCCTTGAATCTACCAGGTGTGCTCTGATGTTAAGTACGCCTGGATCTTTAGCTATGCTATCAATTGAGGGATAATGTAATTCGACCTGATCGCGGATAAGTGTCTGTGGTGTTTCAAAGAGTACATCCTGCAAATGCATAGTATTATCGCCATAAAAAACATCCGCCCGGAAATTTTTAATAAACAAACCGCTGGTATCCGTTACTG
>JALYSC010000294.1 GCA_030855005.1 Bacteroidota bacterium
GTATACAGATTTGTAAGCTTTTCAGAAAAATAGAGTGGGGTAGGACGTCCCACATATTGTCTCAATAAAGAATTGAACTCTTTCTGAAATGAATCATCCGACATCATCTCTTCATAGTCAGCAGCAAGTCTTTGTACATTGGGATATAATAACTCGGGAATAAAGGCACCTCCGTATTCTCCGTAAAAGCCATTTATAGGACGAAATCTATCAGTTTTTAAATTCATCGATAAAAGATTTGACGAGTGAAATGTTTTTAATTCCGGGGCGTATTTCAAATTGACTATTGATATCAATGCCGGCGAAATGAGGATGCTGAATGTTGCGGATCTTTTGTATGTCTGATGGCCCAATGCCTCCACTTAGTATAAATGGTGTTGGGAGATTATAGTCTTCCAGAAGTGTCCAGTCAAATTTTATCCCATTCCCTCCGGTATTTATTCCTTTAGTATCAAAAAGGAAATACGCCGAATCTTCTGCATACGCTTCCATATTGGATAGATCCAGAAGGTCACTGATAGAAAATGTTTTAATTACGTTGATACCCTGGGCAGATAATCTTTGAACATATTGAGGGCTTTCCATTCCGTGCAATTGTACCCATTTGAATAAATGTTGTCGTGTCAATTCCAAAAGATCATCTATGGGATAATCCACGAACACGCCTACTTTTGCTGTGGTTGTTTCAGGCAAATGTGAGGTCGTAACATTTCTCAGTGAAGCAGGATGAAATATAAATCCGATCAAATCTGCCCCCAATGCATCGATAGATCGAATTGTGTCAGAATCATTTAAACCGCACACTTTGATAATCATATCGCTACTAATTTTAATTGCGCGATAAAATCTGCTAGGGCCGCTGAAGGGTCTGGACTTTTCATAAAAAGTTCTCCCATTAGAAACCCTGAGTACCCTGCATCATTTAATACCTGAATATCTTTCGGACTTTTTAAACCACTTTCAGAAATACGGATGTGATCCTGAGGTAAAGCATTAGCAAGTCGAAGGGAATGTTCGATATCAGTCAACATGGTTTTTAGATTACGGTTATTAACCCCAATAATATATTCGCCATCTGGCAGAAGAGTTAGTTCAGTCTGATCGTGAATTTCAATAATGACTTCCATTCCCAATGACCTTGCCAGTGAATGCAGTAATTCGATTTGTACCTTATCCAGACAGGCAGCAATTAGTAATATGGCGTCAGCGCCAATGGATTTGGATTCAATAATCTGGTATTCATCCACTATAAAATCTTTGCGGAGTATTGGGCAATAGTTCGTGTCGCGAACCTTTGTCAGGTCTTCCGGACTACCCTGAAAATAGTCGGGTTCGGTAAGTACTGAAAGAGCACAGGCACCTGACTGCATGTATCCGATAGTGGTGCTCACCACATCAGCATACGAATTGATGATGCCACCTGAGGGAGATTTTCGTTTAAACTCAGCTATAATTCCGGTCTTATCTTTGCGGAGTATGTATTGCGACAATGAAACACAAGTTGAGTCAAAGTAAATACTGCTCTCGAGGAGTTTGACGGGTGCCAGTTCTTTCTTTCGTTGCAGTCGCTTTTCGGTTGATATAATGATTTCGTGTATCATCTTATTGATGGTTAATAAGTTTTTGTAATAGAGTTGCAGCATTACCATTAGACAACGCTTCTCTTGCGATACCAATACAATCGGTGAGGGTTTTATTCTTTTCAAAACATTGGATGGCTACACCTGCATTGGCAATGACAACATTCGTTTGTGCCTGTGTTCCTTTGTGATCAATCACCCTTTTAAAAATCGAGGCAGCTTCCTCCACAGAATGACCACCAAAAAGAACCTCATCCGTTATTTTTTCCATTCCCAGATCAGCCGGACGAAGTAATTTTTCTCCCTGAAATGAAAGGATCTGGAAATCTCCTGTCAGTGATATTTCATCATAGCCATCGACTGAATGTACTACTACATATTCCTGCATGGATTGTTGCAGGAGATAGTGATATAGACGTGCTATTTTAAGATTGTATACTCCGACAAGTTGTTTTTTAGGTCTTGCGGGATTTACCAGTGGGCCCAGTGTGTTGAAGATGGTTTTAAATCCTAATCGTTTTCTGATACCGGATACGTTTTTTAATGCAGGATGAAAGAGCGGTGCATGAAGGAAGCATAAGTTAAACTGATTGAGCTCCCGTTCTGTCTTTGATGCATCAGTGGAGAATCGATATCCAAGGTGCTCCATCACATTCGATGATCCGCTGACAGAGGACACGCCATAATTTCCATGCTTCACCACTGGATAACCTGCAGCGGCTACAATGAAGGAAGCAATCGTGGAAATATTAAATGTATTTTTTTCATCCCCACCTGTCCCACACATGTCAATGGAGGTGTAGTCACTGAGGGGTGTTGTAATACTTAAATCAAGTAGAGCATCTCTGAACCCCATGATTTCATCTAGCGAGGGATCTCTGCTGCTTAGCGCGATGATAAGAGCTGTATTTTGAATATCATCGAAGGCTCCTTCACCCAGTTGTCGCATCAATCCGTATGCTTCTTCTCTTGCCAGATGATTACCAACCATTAGTATATCGATAGCATCTTTAAACTTCATTATGTATCATTAAAAAGTTGATAAGAATCTTTTTTCCATATTCTGTGAGTATGCTTTCAGGATGAAACTGAACACCTGCTATTGGCAATGTCTTGTGTTCTATGGCCATCACTACACCTGCATCATCAAGAGCTGTGATCAGCAATGCAGAAGGAAGGGAATTTTTTTCTACCGCCCAGGAATGATAGCGACCTGCTGCAAATGGAGAGGGGATAGAGCTGAAGAGTTTGGATTTCGTATGGTGAATTTCTGTCGCGACACCATGTTGTGGTTCTTCAAGATTAATTAATCTACCACCAAATACTTCTCCAATAGCTTGCATGCCAAGGCAAACACCGAATATGGGTTTGGAATGTTGATACTGAAGAATTAATTCACACATGAGACCGGCATCTGCAGGAAGTCCGGGACCCGGTGAAAGAATAATCTGATCATATGCGGCTACTTCAGCAATCGTGATTTCATCGTTGCGAATGACGTCGATTTCAAAATTCTCTTCATTCCGGATCAGTCCGAGAAGATTGTAAGTAAATGAATCATAGTTGTCGAGAATAAGGATTTTCATAGCATTGATTTTTGTGCATCAGTGAGTGCCTGCCGGAGTGCACTAAGCTTGTTATCTATTTCTTGTAATTCGTTAAGAGGATTAGATTTCAAAACAATACCCGCACCCGCCCGCATATAAATTTCATTTTGTCTTGTGAAGAATGACCGGATGATGATGGCCTGATTAATGTTGCCCTGAAAATCGATAAAACCTATACTCCCTCCATAATACCCCCGGGGATCATTTTCAATTTCTTCAAGCAACTGAATGGCTCTGATTTTTGGTGCACCACTTAATGTCCCTGCAGGAAATGTATCTGCCATCACTTCCACTGAATTTGTGTTGGGATTCAGCGTTCCTATTACGGATGAAGACAAATGAATGACATGACTATATTGTTTGATGGTTCTGTAGGCTGCAACTGCGACATCCCGGCAATGCCTGTTGAGATCGTTGCGTGCCAGATCAACAAGCATAGAATGTTCTGCTAACTCTTTGTGATCGGATAACAACAAATTACTTATTGCTGCATCCTCTTCTTTGTTGCCGGATCTCCTGAACGTGCCGGCGATCGGATTCAAAGATGCTTCCTGGTGGTGAATTCGGATTTGTGCTTCAGGAGAAGAACCAAATAATTTATAGGATCCAAAATCAAAGAAGAACATATAGGGCGAAGGATTGATATGCCGTAGTGCCCTGTACACGTTTAATTCATCACCACTATAGGTATAACTATATTTTCTTGATAAGACCATTTGAAATACATCTCCCACCTGACAATGGTGACGTGCTTTATCTACATTTTGTAAGAACTGTTCATTAGTGATGTATGATGTTTCTTCTGATGTCAGGCGGAATGGAAACAGGCCGCTTCGTTTGTTCAGGATATCCGGTACAAATTTTTCGAGGGTTGATGCTTCATCCTCAAATAAATTTTCATGAAAAATAATTTCATGATTAAAATGATTGAAGCAAATTACATAACGAAATAAGCGATAGTTCAGAATGTCCAGAGTTTCATCTATATGTTGACATAGCCCTGCTTTTTTCGTTTCAAAATACCCAGCGGCTTCAAAAGACTGGAAACCAAAAAATCCGTTGATGCCTTCAAAGGCATTTGAAATTTGAAAAGAATGAAAAAATTTATTGAGTTCATCCTGGATGCGAAAATCATTAGTAATGGCATGTGCCTGGTGATCTGATTTTGAATAGGTTTTCAAACTATTTTTCGTCAGCGTGATTCCGGCAATTGGATTCGCGCAAATGATGGAATGCCCATTGCGACTATCATCCATCTCCGAACTTTCCAGGAGGATGCTTCCGGGATAAAGTGCCCGGATATTGAGATAGGCGCTGATTGGAGTAATCTGGTCAGCGAAAATCTTTCGTGAAAGGATATTGATTGGAATCTTCATATAAACGGGTTGGAACAAATAAAAAAAGGCCTGCCAAACGGCAGACCTAAATAAATGTCTTTATGATCATATATAAGGTTAGCTCAGTTCAGCACCGGTAGAG
>JALYSC010000295.1 GCA_030855005.1 Bacteroidota bacterium
TGCCAGTGAAATCATCGGGGATTTTTTCGCAGCCCATTGCGAGTCTTCCACAGCAATACATAAGGCAGAAAAATTGAGTTCAACGATTCATCCCAACCCTGTTTTAAAGCAATTGCATATTGAATGTGAAGCATCGATAAGCTCAATTACCATTCATGATGCTAAAGGAAGACAATTATCAGAAATGAGAAATATAAATGCTTTTAGTGTAAACATCAATTGCGCTCAATTAACACCAGGTTTATATTTTATAAAAATAATCGCTGAAGATGGGAGATTACTTACAAGCAAATTTGTTAAAAATTAGACAACTGATATCCAGGTCGTAAATCACCACATCCATGCGACCTGAACCTCCCTATACAACGATTACAGGATCTTCATCAAATCGATTGGTGGATGCAATGAAAATTTCCAAAACACCTCATCATGGTCCAGCAACTTCATTCGCTGGTGATTTTAAAATTTCTGGCCTGATCGATCACCGTATAGACTTCATTTTTGTCAACAGTGATGTGGACGTCTACCGTCATTCTATTCTGACTGACAATTGGAATGGAACGCTGGCATCTGATCATTTGCCTGTATTTGTAGAACTATCCTTAAGGTAGTCATCTATGGATAATTTTTTACTCGTCTCTCTTTAGAATCTTCTCCCTGCAAACGGTGTTTGTTCGAACATAGTGATACCCCGGATTTCTTACATATCTCCCCAACATCAATCATGTAAGTAGTCTGAGAAACCTCCATTTATAGATTCACAAAAGTATCTTTGACAGCCTTACGTCTTTATGATTTAATTTAACGTTTTCAAAATTCATGTTCATGTTTACAAACAAATTTTACGCTGGTATAAGCATCATTGCTATGATACTGCTTATAGCATGCCATCAGGCACAGACAAATACTAACATTGTCCGACTTGCTCCTGAATCCTATTCTGAAAAACTGCAAGCTCAAACAACACCTCAACTTTTGGATGTACGCACACCAAAAGAATTTCAAAGCGGTCATCTTCCAAATGCAGTCAATGTGGATTGGAGTGGAGACGTTTTCAAAGATCAGACCAGTGCATTGGATAAATCCAAACCTGTTTTTGTCTATTGCATGGGCGGCGGCAGAAGCTCTGACGCTGCAGACTTCCTTGCGAAAGAAGGCTTCAAAGAAGTATATGATCTTGAAGGCGGATTTAATAACTGGGAGAAATCTTTTCCGGAAAATATTCAAAAATAGTATGACGGATAATTGTAGCTAATTTATGGCAAAGTCAACTCAAACGGATTTAGAAAAAGTTAGTGCGCACATCCATAACTTGCCAACCGAAGTCGGTAGTACTGTCCAATACCTCCGTGAAGTGCTCTTAAGCATTAATGACGAAATCGCAGAGCATATTAAATGGAATTCACCTGCATTCTATTTTTCCGGATCCATTCTTTCTTCCAAAACATTAAAATTGTATGATTCTATTCTGACCGACCAGGGTTTTATTCGGGTCCACCGATCCCATTTGATCAATAAAAAATACATTGCGCGAAATGATAAAGATGATGTGCTGGTATTGACAAATGGACACTCAGTCCCCTTATCAAGAAACAAACGAAATCCATTTAAAGAATCGATGAAAAGAGATTAAGTGAAGGTCTACAGGAGGTAGTCAGTTCGCGTTTGGATTAAGCACGTTCATTCTTCTCTCCTGATCAAACCATCCGCCAGTTTCTGCCATTGAATCTCAGAGAATTTAATGAGTGCAGACATGCCTACTACGCTATCACGTAATCTATCAATCAGCGAAACCGGTTCTGTATTCGGTGTGATATTTCGGTCTACGATCCATGCACGAACGTTATTATTTTCCCGGATCACCATAAAGGAGCTTGTTGAATCCGAATTATAAAAATGCGCCGTTTCCTTTTTGTTGCCCTTAGGATTAAAGGTCGGGCGTACGCGAATACCAATACCTTCTCTACCATCTGCGTTAAGCGTTTTGATATCTTCGATCACAACCCAGTCATATCCATCTCCTTCTGAAGTACCAGGTCCCGGTACATCAATCTTAAACAAATCACCTACATGGGGCACTCTGTTTACAAAGTTGCCATTGGAATCTGTGAGCTGAAATTTTGCACTGATGAAACCGGCTATATGATGCCACTGATTCACATTTAATAACCTCTCTTTGACTACTTCATAAAAGTTCATGGCCTCATCAATATCAGGAAATTCAATTGTAGCCTCTGCTTCTATCTCCTTTCCTTTCGTTTGAGGTGGGATAATTCCAATGTAATCAATGCCTTTCATCTTTGGGCTATTGGGTTTATGAGTAAATATATCCTGAGTAATTGGTCATCGTCCTGAAGGTTAATGTTCTGAGGGCCACGAATGTTGGATTTTAACAATAACTTTAATACCTTCATCAGGCGCCGTGTTAAGCAGTCCATATGTTAAACTTTATAAGTACTTTACTGTTCACCCTCTTCTATATTTGATCTTCCTAAAAAATTGTACAACCATGTCGGAAACAAAGCCACCTAAACAATATGCCGGTGTATGGCTGGACAGTCAGCATGCCATCGTGATCTCCACCACCCCTGACAACGATGAATTTGCCATCCGGGACAAAGTGTCGGCAAGAGTCTATCATGGGGGCAAAGGTGAACATGCCATGAACAATGCGGATCATGCCAACACGTCAAAATACCTGCAATCCGTAGCCCATCTGCTGAAAAAATATGATGAAATCCTGGTATTCGGCCCGGGTAAATCGCAGGAACAACTTGTCAATGTATTAAATGAAGATTCCCAGTTTGCAGGTAAGCAAATCACCATTGATACAGCCAAAGGCCTTACGGATCCCCAAATGATCGCCAAAGTGCGGGACTTCTTCCAGCCTTAAGAAAAGTAGCCCTTCTCTGTTCTTTTATGTTCTTATTAATTTCTGAAGCATTCCATCAGAAAGAATCAGTGCTTTGGTTACCTTCAAAGCTATAATTCCCCTCTTGCATTGCCATCACTGATTCAAAAATCAATTACGATTACTGCCACTCCTCACCACGTATGGCGCGTCTTTACAGACGAGGCCGTGACAAAGCAATTAGGTGGGCATTATGTTTCCAATTGGCAGGTTGGTAATTCACTCGGTTGGAAAGCAGAAGACGGTAAGATCTATACGCATGGCATCATACTTGAATTGTTTCCGGATCAAATTCTGAAACACAATCTTGTCGATCTGAAAACGAAAGAACGGGTTACTTCCGTCATCACATATACATTCGAAGACAAAGAAACTTACATGATTCTCCATGCAAAAGAAGAGCTTGCCTTCGATATGCGCGAAGAACAGTTCGAAGAAGCACTCGAAGGATGGGATATGGCATTAGAAAGCGTGAAAGAGATCGCTGAAAAATTATACAAAAAGGAAAAATAGTAATCACTATCTTTTATCAATGGGTGATGTCGAAGACACCTTTGCGATTGCCGACATCTTAATTAACGATCCCGAAGACATGGTCCAAAAGCCGGTTGGTGGATGGATTCGTCAGGCGGGCAAACAGGATCTAAAAAAATTACTTGCGTTTCTTGACAAACATGCAGCAACAATGCCCCGCACTAGCTTACGATATGCCATCGAACACCTCAGTGAAAAACAAAAAGATTATTACCTGGGCTTGAAAAAATAAAAATCAACCTGTGTAAGTACTACCAAACAAAACTCAATCGTAACATGAATTATAAAACCTCAGTAGTCATTTTATTCTTCAACTTTTTTATCGTTGCTTCCTGTAGTCAGAATGAAAATAAAAAACTCATCATTGGTAACTGGCAGGCTGTCAGCTGGACATCGCAGGGCACCCCTACTACTTATGATCCGGCATTGACTTCTTTTGGATTTGATGATCAGGGTGCCTATAGTTTTCAATATGACACTAACCTGGAGGAGGGTAAATATTTTGTGAGTAATAATCAACTCTTTACCACGCCGGATGGAGGCATGAAAATGATGGTGAAAATTGTCAAACTCACATCGGATTCACTTGTATTCAATATGAACCGTGGAGGCACGGGGGAACAAATAACCCTAGTACGCAATCCGGTTTACTAATCATAAAAACGTATTTAAATTATTCTTTTGATCCGGATCAACTTGCAAATTTTTTTGAAGAACTCGCCCTCTGGTCCGCACCATTTGAACTCCGTTTTCTTGAGCAGATTGAATACAAGAATGACATCACCGTACTAGATATAGGTTGTGGTACAGGTTTCCGCTGACAGAGTTGGCGATGAGATTAAGACATGGCTCCACTGTGTTGCTTAAAGATCTCTAATTGCTGTCGCAATATTATTTTATAATAGAATAATACATTCAATAAACTGAATAAAAAAAGGCAACGAAAGATTGAACCTTCATTGCCTTACTAAAGCTTTACTTTAAATTTCTTAATTCATTTTAGCCTGAACAGCGTCATCATTCCATATGTCGCGGATAGCGATATATTTTCCATCACGCAGTTCGAACAAGGTCATATACTTTCCTGTATAAATTACCTTACCATCTTTGTCAGTACGTTTTGAGGTGCCTGTTTCCGTAGCATATTTGCCATCCGCCCATACACCGGTAGTAACAAAAGCGAGCGTGCTTCCTGATGAGTCCCTTTCCATT
>JALYSC010000296.1 GCA_030855005.1 Bacteroidota bacterium
CATTTGAACTATATAAAGAAATAGTTTCCAAAACAACTATCAGACTGATCGCCAGCGGAGGAATTACCACACTGCAAGATGTGATACAATTGAACGAATTGGGCTGTACAGGAGCTATTATTGGAAAAGCGATATATGAAGGAACCATCAACCTTAAAGAATTGAGTGATTTATGCTAAAGAATAGAATTATACCATGTTTAGATATAAAAGATGGCAGAACCGTAAAAGGAATCAATTTTATAGACATCAGTGATGCAGGAGATCCTTTGGAACTAGCGCAACGTTATGTAGAAGAAGGTGCAGACGAATTGGTATTTCTAGATATAACTGCCACGCTTGAAAACCGAAAAATACTTACCCGGTTGGTAACCCTTATTGCATCTAAAATCAATATTCCCTTTACTGTAGGAGGCGGAATTAATAGCCTGGAAGATGCTAAAGCAATCATTGATTCGGGAGCCGACAAAATAAGTATAAATTCTGCGGCCATTTCACAACCCGGTTTGATTTCAGAAATTGCCAAATCATTCGGAAGCCAATCTGTTGTATTGGCTATTGATACTAAATACTCATGGAACGAATGGACGGTATTCCGGAGCGGAGGGAAAATTGCAACGAACTTAAAAGCAATTGAATGGGCATACAAAGGAACAGCATTAGGAGCAGGAGAAATCTTATTGACTTCAATTAACAATGACGGAACCAGAAATGGATTTGCATTGGATATTACCAGGGAGATTTCCGAAAAGGTTTCTGTACCCGTTATAGCATCGGGTGGTGCAGGCACGAAGGAACATTTTTTGGATGTATTTACCAATACCAAAGCTACAGGAGCTTTAGCGGCAAGTGTTTTTCACTTCGGTCAAATTCCGATACCGGAATTAAAACGATTTTTACAATCAAGAAATATCCCTGTTCGATTATGACTCCTGATTTTAATAAAGCAAACGGGTTGATTCCCGTAGTAATACAAGATGCCATCAGTCTGCAAGTTCTGATGTTGGGCTATATGAATGAAGCAGCTTACCACAAAACCCTGTCGGAGCAAAAAGTGACTTTCTTTAGTAGAAGTAAAAACAGGTTGTGGACTAAAGGGGAAACTTCAGGTAATTTTCTTTGGGTTGACCACATTTGCTTGGATTGTGATAATGATACTTTGCTGATCATGGCAAAATCAGACGGGCCGACCTGCCATAATGGTTCTGTGTCCTGTTTTAATCTGCAATCTTCAAAGGGATTTCTATACCGATTAGAACAATCCATTGCTCAGCGCATTGAAAATGATGTGAAGACTTCTTACACCAATAATTTATTCCAAAAAGGCATCAATAAGGTAGTTCAAAAATTTGGTGAAGAAGCGGTGGAATTAGTCATTGAAGCCAAAGATGATAATGCGGACCTTTTCAAAAACGAAGCGGCCGATTTATTATATCATTATTTAATCCTGTTGAAAGCAAAAGGATTTTCTTTGGAAGAAATAGAGCAGGTGTTACTGAGCAGGCAGAAGTAATTGTCCTTTTTCTATTATTGCATAGCCGCAAGTAGCAAATTCAGTCTATCAGACAGGCCTAACTTATTTAATATCGGCTTTTTGTGATTCTGGTCTCACATTATCAAGAAGATGAGTTCAATGGCTTTGGTGAACGGATAATAAGCAACCGTAGTGGATCCAGCTATCCTGTAGTGGATCCAGCTATCCTGTCATAGATATAAAAAGAGCCGCAGTAGTTACTCTGCGGCTCTTTTGTTTTTTTAGTTTTTAATACAAATAGTATTTAAAAAACTAAATAAATTTTTTTTTTATAATGCTTATCGTGCCTCAGCTGGTACAAAGATGATCGGGCAATTTACGATAATACCAGCAGCGTTAAGTCCACCGAGTGATGCGTTGCGTGGTCCGGTGGGAGCTCCTGCCACAATAAATCCGTCCGCATAAAGCTCAATGATATTGATCGGTGCGATTACTTCACGCTTATCAGTTGTAACCCGTACTTGTGCGCCTGAAGCAATGGCAGCGGGTGTCCACAATACAGGATGCACATCCCAGAGCGGACTATATCCTGCTCCATCACAAAAGCTACCGGGATCGTCTGCATCCTCACAACCTGCCTGTTCCTGAAAAATGTTGAGTGGGTCACCTTCTCCCGCTACTGCGGACCGAAGCCCTTGGCGGTTTGGATTATTTGCGCCCATAGGACCATTTATAACAGGGATCAAAGCCTCGCGGGCTGAGCGAAAGGATTTGTCGTCACCTGCATTTGGTGCGGCATTCATATTAGGTGCAAAAGTACCCTGTTCAAGTGCCGCAATGTCATTGTCTGATGCATCTGTACTTGAATAAAGGATTCCGAATCCTTCGTAGAAGCCCCTAACCAACTGTAACTTAACAGTCATGTTTACCTTGTCCATGCTGATTACTCTATCATGTACTCCTGTACTGTTGGAAAGGTGAGCTGCATTAAATACCACCTCACCATCGTACGTTACAAGCGGACTATAAGTAGCATCGCCAACAGAACCTGGCGTGGTGGCTGGATCAAGAGGGAAACCCTCTGGGCCGGGAACAATGTTTCTAACTGGTGCGAAATCCACATTGCCCGAGAATTTCAGGACAGGAAAATCGTTTGGATTTTTAGGCCCGTTATCGTTGGCCACGGTAGCTGTCTGCGTAGCCACTGTGCCGATGGCATGCACTAATTTTGGAGTCCAGTTAAGCCCCATCCGGATGGATATGTCCACATCGTTCGATTCTGTGATACAATAGTAAACATCCCCTCCATTTGCGTCCTTTCCACGATATAGCGGCAAAACGGCCGTTACCGATTCCATATCGATTTGAGTTGCGCTAGCCAGTACATTTGGCAGACTCCGTTTTCCTTGAACAACAGGATCGGATTCGTCTTGACAACCCGCGATTGCTAATGCAAATGCGGATAAATAAATTAATATTTTCATAGTATTTTTAATTGTTTGATAGATTTATGTTATTTTTTTCTCCAGGAAGCAATGGCATTGTATTTAATACACTACTGAATGAGGCAGTTAATTTTTTGTTGATTTTCAACTATTTAATCGCATTCGTTGGAACAAGCTCTGCAAGCATAAATAAACGCTTGCAGTAAATTTGACATGATTGCAGAATTGGTTTCGTAATTATACACTGCTTACATTTTTCAGCGCAGTTGTTATCACAAGATGACATAACAACTAAAGCATCAAAAGTTTTTTGAATTTATCGAATTTTCCTCAAATTATTCGTAAACTCATTTTTTTCATTTTCTTTAATTATCTAAGAAACCTATAAAAACTTCTCATTCGCTTCCTCAGCCCCTTTTCCCTAAGAGAAGATGTTTAATCCAGGCTTTTAGAGGTTCCATTTAAAGATTAAATTGCAAATGAACTGAGCAACACATGCATGCAAAACCTCAAATTGACTCAATCAATAAGAAGTTTTTGTTTTCATGCTGAAGACTCACTTACGTGCAATACATAATAGCATTATGCCGGGCATACAAGAAAAGTTGCCTGAAGAAAAAATTATTTTTAAATTATTTATTTTACGTACGCAGGTATTGGGAGCGGTGGAGCGAAAAGATGAGATACAATTAAAAATGGTAGGCAGCTCCTATACTTATATTCAGTTCATTCAGGTAGGTCTTGGGCCCGGATGCAGGCCAGCTGTCTCTCAGACTGCCGATGCTTTGTCCAAACTTCGTTTCTAAGAATAGACTGCACCGATCGTGTAGTTGGTAATCTCCAGCAAGTTTGACATACGCAGAAGCAAAAGTATTTCGAAAACCCGCTAACGTATTGACCGCCTCCTGGTAATGGTGATTGAAGCCATCTGCAGATAAAGTAACATCGAATTCATTTTTCAAAGCAATATTTACATTATATGCTATTCCGGCACCTGTGTATAATCCAAATTTCTTATGGTTCACCAACCTATAATCCAAACCCAAATCAAAAGTGGCCACCGCAAAGGCCTGCCGGATAAACAAATTTTCTGTGATCAGGTCATTTTGATTCATGATTTGACCCAATATTATTTTCGTTATTGATCTGTGGTCACCCAGAGGGTTAGCCATTTCTAAATCGGCATTGTAAATATATTCACCGCCTGAAGTAATGATCTCGTTATTTTTATCATAATACAATGTATTGACTACCTCACTCTGATTTTTGTATTTATTATATCCCATTCCAATAGATAAAGACCATCGATCAGAAAGATTTTTCCGACCAAATGCTTTGAAACCTGATGATGTTTGTGCATTATCATACTTGCTCAACTGCCGCTCCATCGAAACAGGCACATGACTCATGGTCAGCCATGATGAATTGACACTACCAACCAGACCGACACTCCAGGAATGTAAATTGTTATTTTCTGCCTGACGATTTGTAATGTCGGGGGCTATATTAAGTGCAGGTATGATGCGTTCCTCTACATTTATCGATGATGGTGTTGCTGGGAGTTTATCAGTAATTGAAAGGTGTCGGTGTTGGACATGTAGGAGTTGAGCCAGAGTTTCTTTATCGCGAATCAATGCATCATCATCCTGCAAATACGTTGTGACAGGAACTAATGGAAAATCCTGATAGGACCGCAGTGAGTGTGGATTGAAACCATCATTTGATATCACCATGC
>JALYSC010000297.1 GCA_030855005.1 Bacteroidota bacterium
ATTAGGCATTGAGCCTTTTACTTCTCCTTATCAAAGTATTGCAGCTGATGCTAACAACAGCAAGACTATCACAGCTATTGACATAGTTGTCCTGCGAAAACTGATCCTCGGATATTTTGACACTTTCCCGGAAAATTCATCCTGGCGATTTATTGACGCAGCACATGTATTTCCTGATCCCTCTAATCCATGGGTTACTACCTGGTCTGAATTATATTCCATTCAGCCTTTTGCCAATAGTATGAATGATGTCAATTTTAATGCAGTAAAAGTGGGAGATATTAATCTTTCAGCCAGTTTGGTGACAGGTAATTCATTCATTCAGACACGAAATGATGACAGATGCATTGTGGAGTATAAAGTTTCGAATCAACCAGAAAGTGGTGTATACAAAGTTGAGCTGATCCTTAAAAATGCGAGGAAGTTTAATGCTTTGCAATTTTCTTTCGATTGGTATCAGGCTGGATTCGAAGTAATAGACTGGGCAGCTGGTGATGAGCTTTCAAAAGATAATATAAGGATGGCTACCGCGCCAGGCGATAAATCCTCTCTTCTGGCTTTTACAGCAGATCAGTGGACCAATTCTGAGACAAGTCTCTTGACAATGTGGGTAAAAGAAAAGCCAGGAAACGTGATGCCGTTTACTTTTTATCTAAGTTCCGGACCTACAGCATCCGCAGCGTATACATATGATGATGAAGCACCCAGGGGTATTGATCTTCAGGTTGTAAGAGAACAGATTGGAGGCGTCTACAACAAGCCAAATCCTTTCAAGGACATCACCACTATCATCTATGAGAGCAAGATTAAGGACGAAGCCATACTGCATGTGTATGATATGAGTGGCAAATTGGTAATGACACGTACACTTCAGTTGGAAGAAGGAAAAAATGAAATGCTGATTCATAGATCTGAATTATCAGGAACGGGTATATATCTATATGATATCAGCTCTGCACAACAATACAGTACTAACCGAATGCTAATAGTAGAGTGATCTGATGGGGATCATCCCCATCAGGTATTTTTTTTTGCGATATCCATTTTTAGATTTCCAGACTTATAAGCGACGAAATGACACGGCTTCATTTCGCTGCTCAATGTTATGGCCGATATTTTCATAATCAACTGTTTACGTAATGAAAACACTATTCAATTCAGGACGGATTTCTTTCATGCGCACGCTTCGCGCAATGTCTGTAACCTTGTGTCTACTTGGTTTCCATTCTTTACTCATGGCCAACCCCGCCATATCTTCTCATTCCTTCGAAATTTCAGGATTCGCTCCATGGAATATTTGTTGGGATGAAATGGAAGTGAAGCAGGAAACTGTCGTGGCTCTGGCTTGTTTGCCTAATGTCAATGTCTCCTTAAATCAGAATGGTTTCGCAGTGCTGACTTCCATCGAACTTGTCGCCGGACCTGAGTACCTGCCATTCCAATATGACGTAGACATCATGGGTCCTTTGAATGATACCGTGTTCTGCGCACAGTTGGGGCAATACATCATGGTAGTCGTAACTGACCCTACAGGGAATAGTTGTATGTCTACTGTACATGTAGAGGACAAGCTTCGGCCTGTGTTGACTTGTACACCTGATATCCTTCCCTGCAATGTAGATATTGCAACAATAAATTTTGAAGACTACTTAGATGTAGTCACAGATAATTGCGATCCGGATCCGGATGTGTATTATTCCTATGTAATACAAAATCTTGGCTGTAATCCTCATGGATATACACAACAAATCCTTGTCACATGGACAGCAACCGATCAATCAGGAAACAGTGCGACATGTCAGGACATAATCTATTTACGAAAACCATCACTTGGTCAAATCGTTTTTCCTCCGGACATCACGATAAGCTGTGTGAATGCAAATACTGATCCATCCAATACAGGAGAACCAACGTTTAACGGTGAGCCTTTAGGATTTGCTTGTCAGATAATTGTTTTTCACACTGATCAGGTTGTTCCAATGTGTAATGGGTCACAGAAAATCCTTCGCTTGTGGACAGTTATGGATTGGTGTAATAGTGGTCAGGTTACTGATGTACAGGAGATCCTGATTATTGATAATGTTCCACCTGTAATAACTTGCCCTGCGAATATAACGCTCAATACAGATATGGGAGTTTGTACCACTAAATACACTCTTCCGCTCCCCGTGGTGACAGATCAGTGTTCAAATAGTGCTATGATTGATATTAGAATCACCGTTGGTGGTATCCCCGGAATATTCGCACCAGGTGCTATGGTTAACCTGGGACTTGGGACCACTGTGGTAACAATACGAGCTACGGATGCATGTGGTAATTCAAGTACGTGTCATTATAATGTCACTGTCAAAGATCAGATCCCACCGATACCAATTTGTCATTCAATAACGGTGACACTTGGACCTGATGGAATGGCATTTTTAATAGCTGCAAATCTTGATTTTATAGTCGTTGAAAATTGTGGAATTCTATCGAAACAGATCTTTAAAATGGTGAATACTTGTAATACACCTGAAGATCTGGTTCCGGGACCGGATGTTAAGTTCTGTTGTGCAGACGTAGGTCAAACTATCATGGTAGGATTTAAAGTCACGGATTTATCCGGCAATATGAATACCTGTATGTTCCAGGTGACAGTTGTGGACAACACGCCACCGGTTGCTGAGTGTAAAGACATTACTCTAAGTGTCAATAGCCAGGGCAGCGTAGTAATTCTTCCAGGCCAAATAAATGATGGTTCAACAGATAATTGTACCATCACGAATATCACTGTCACACCTAATACATTTGACTGCGAAGATGTAGGAGTTAATGTAGTTGTATTGACAGTTACAGATCAAAGCGGTAATACGGCAACATGTACTGCAACGGTAACCATCACAGATCTCATTCCACCTGTAGCAGTTTGTCAAAATGTAACTATTACTCTTGATAACAATGGTAATGCAACGATTACAGCTGACCTGATTGACAACGGGAGCTCAGATAATTGTGCCATCGATACGATATACCTTAATGAATATGATTTTGATTGTGATGACGAGGATCAGGTGAATATCGTCACGCTGACAGTAACTGACTTTGGAGGTAATACGTCAACCTGTACAGCTACAGTAACTGTATTATCAAATCCACCTGTCGCGATATGTCATAATATCACAGTTAGCCTGGATGCTCTCGGAACTGTAACTATCACAGCAGACACAGTCGATAATGGAAGCACAGATGATTGTGGAATTGATACAATAACTGTTACCCCTAACACTTTTGATTGCTCTGATATAGGTCAGAATACTGTTACATTAACTGTAACTGATATAACAGGTAACACATCAACTTGTACAGCTATAGTTACTGTCGAAGATGACTTGCCACCCATTGCCATATGTCAGGATATCACCATTATGCTTGACGCTTCTGGCATGGTTACCATTACAGCAGCACAGATCAATAATGGGTCAAGTGATAATTGTGGAGATATAACGATCTCTGTAACACCATTCTCTTTTGATTGTGATGATGTGGGTCCAAATATTGTTGTACTGACTGTTACTGATGATTCTGATAACACCAGTACTTGCACCGCCACTGTGACTGTACTCATGCCAGATCCACCAATCGCAATATGCCAGGATATAACCGTAGATATTGGTCCGGGTGGAACAGTTACAATAGATCCCGAAGACATTAACAATGGATCATCCACACAATGCGGTGATCTCACTTTTACACTTGACGAAGACACATTCGATTGTTCCGAATTAGGTCCAAATGTAGTAACACTAACGGTTACTGATGAGACAGGTGTTTCATCAACATGTACTGCAACTGTTACAGTGAATGAAGGACCACCTCTTGCAATCTGTCAGGATTTTACTGTCAATCTTGACGCTAATGGTAATGGTACCATTGAAGCCTCAGATGTAGATGGTGGATCAACTGATGATTGTGGTATTGAGTTTTATGATGTGACGCCTTTCGAATTTGATTGTGATGATATTGGTGAGAACATTGTTATTCTGACTGTTACTGATAGTACAGGCAACACATCCACATGTACTGCTACCGTTACCGTAGAAGATAATTTACCACCCATTGCTATCTGTCAGAATATTACGGTATCCATAGGAGCAGGTGGTACTGTCATCATATCAGGTATTGATGTAGACGGAGGATCATCAGATAATTGTGATGATGATGTGAGTCTTTCAGTGACACCTAATTCATTTGATTGCGATGATCTGGGTGTTCAGATAGTTACACTCACTGTAACAGATGATGCTGGGAATACATCTGCATGTACGGCTTCAGTAACCATCACAGCGGAACCACCCGTTGCTATTTGTCAGGATATCACCGTAGACATTGGTCCGGGAGGAACAGTTACAATAGATCCCGAAGACATTAACAATGGTTCATCTTCTCTATGTGGTGATCTCACTTTTGAGCTTGATGAAGACACATTTGATTGTTCCGAAACAGGTCCAAATGTTGTAACGCTAACGGTCACTGACGAGACAGGAGCTTCATCAACATGTACTGCAACTGTTACAGTGAATGAAGGACCACCTCTTGCAATCTGTCAGGATTTTACTGTCAATCTTGACGCTAATGGTAATGGTACCATTGAAGCCTCAGATGTGGAT
>JALYSC010000298.1:0-2046 GCA_030855005.1 Bacteroidota bacterium
GAGCTGGATACCTGTTAGTGATGATTCTGATTTCTCAATTTATAATATTCCGTTTGGAATAGGATCGATTGGTAGCGGCAGAACATTTGTTTGTACACGAATTGGAGACAGTGTTGTCAATCTAAGTGATCTCGCATCCACAGGATATTTCAATGGGTTGATAAATCAACTCCATGTTTTTGACAGAAAATGTCTGAATGACTTTATTGCACTAGGAAAACCGATTACGAATGCAGTTCGACTTAAGCTTCAGCAATCGTTTTTAGATCCTCAATCTCCGCTGCGACAATTACCTCAACTGTTCAGACCGGTGGAAAACATAGTAATGCATCTACCGGTAGCTGTTGGCGACTATACTGATTTCTATTCCAGTATTGAGCATGCAACTAATGTTGGTATGATGTTCCGGGATCCGGCAAATGCATTGTTACCTAATTGGCGTCATCTTCCGGTGGGATATCATGGAAGGTCTTCTTCGATTGTCATCAGCGGCACACCCATTCGTCGGCCGTGGGGACAGGTAAAGCCAAAAGATGCCGATAGTCCAGTGTTCATTCCAACGCAGCGATTAGATTTTGAACTTGAGATGGGTTTTATTATTGGAAGGGATTCATACATGGGTTCTTCCATCACTACGACAGATGCTGAAGAATATATTTTCGGTATGGTCCTGTTCAATGACTGGTCTGCTCGCGATATCCAGGCATGGGAGTATGTTCCTCTTGGACCATTCCTTGCGAAAAATTTTGCATCAGCAATGTCACCATGGGTTGTTACTATGGAAGCATTACAGTCATACCAGGTGCAGGGGCCAATGCAAGAGCCTGAAGTGCTTCCCTATCTGAAATACCAGGGAATGAAAAACTATGATATTTCTTTGGAGGTAAGTATCACACCTGCCGGTTATGATGAAAGTGTAGTGACTCAATCGAATTATAAATACATGTATTGGAATATGTGCCAGCAATTAGCACATCACACTTCTAATGGATGTAATGTTCGCGTAGGTGATCTTATGGCTTCGGGGACCATCAGCGGTCATGAACATGATTCGTTTGGATCCATGCTGGAATTATCGTGGGGGGGAAAAAATCCGATCACACTAAGTAATGGCCAGACTCGTTATTTTATTGAGGATGGCGATCTTGTAACCCTTCGTGGATGGTCCGAAAAGGACGGCATTCGTGTAGGTTTTGGAGAGGTTCACAACCGTATTGTCAATGAAAGCTGGCCCGGTTTGGCTGCAGAATGAGCCGTATATTTGCATAAATCATTTGAAAGAAATAAAGATGTCTGTTCTAATACAAAAAGAAACGGCTTTCGCGGCCACACAAGAAGATTTTCTTCCGTTAAATGGTACTGATTATGTGGAGCTTTATGTCAGCAACAGTAAGCAGGCAGCTCATTATTACAAAACTGCGTTTGGATTCCAGTCCTGGGCATATAAAGGCCTCGAGACAGGTGATAAAAACGTAGAATCCTATGTTGTCATCCAGGATAAAATTCGCCTGGTGTTGACTTCCCCACTACATAGCAATTCGGTCATTGGTCAGCATATCGACAAACATGGCGACGGTGTCAAAATGATTGCCCTTTGGGTTGATGATGCAACCGATGCATGGGAACAAACGACATCACGTGGTGCCAAATCATATATGCCACCAACAGTTGAGGAGGATGAGCACGGTCGTATCGTACGATCTGGTATTCATATCTATGGTGAAACGATTCACTTGTTTGTCGAACGCAAAGATTATCATGGTCCTTTCTTACCGGGATATGTTGAATGGAAATCAAATTTTCAACCTGAACCTGTGGGATTAAAATTTGTAGATCACATGGTTGGAAATGTGGAGCTTGGCAAAATGAATCATTGGGTCAAGTTTTATGAAGATGTGATGGGGTTTCAAAATATTATCACATTTGATGACAAGGATATTTCTACTGAATACACTGCACTCATGAGTAAAGTGATGAGTAGTGGAAATGGTCGAATCAAATTTCCTATAAACGAACCTGCTGCCGGAAAGAAAAAATCTCAGATCG
>JALYSC010000298.1:2056-4643 GCA_030855005.1 Bacteroidota bacterium
ATCGAAGAATATCTTGATTTTTATGAAGATGAGGGAGTTCAACATCTCGCAGTAGCTACTGATAACATAATTGAAACAGTAACAATACTTCGCGATCGCGGAGTAGAGTTTCTGCGTGTTCCTTCCACGTACTATGATACAGTACTTGATCGTGTTGGCACCATTGATGAAGAACTTGAGCCACTCAAAGAATTAGGTATTCTCATAGATCGTGATCCTGAAGGATATCTGTTGCAGATCTTTACAAAACCTGTTCAATCGCGTCCAACGATGTTTTTTGAAATCATTCAGCGTAAGGGTGCGAAGTCTTTTGGTAAAGGAAACTTCAAAGCATTATTCGAAGCTATCGAGCGGGAGCAAGAATTACGCGGTACGCTCTAGGATTTCGATCGTTTCGGCTCCGCTCAACGACCGAAAGACTTGTCGGGCATTCGTTTCGGCTCCGCTCAACGGCCACTAAAAAGATAAAAGTTAAAAGTTAAAAACTAACAGATATGGGGATTAGGCGATTATCGATCGGACGTTTCGACTCGCTCAATGACTGACGAAGTATCAACTGGGAAATCAAATTTGCGAAAATTCATTTTTAAATAATTGTGCGTAATCCGCGTTGAAAAAAATACTCACTTGATGATCGTTTCGGCTCGCTCAACGACCGAAAGACTTGTCGGGCATTCGTTTCGGCTCCGCTCAACGACCGAAACAGTACTCTGGAGTTTTTCAAGGGAGAAATATATCTAAATACATTTTAAATAATTTTATTAAATTCTCATTCCCTAAGTATTGTGATGAAAACACCATTAGTATCTCCCATTTCAGAAACTGATCCTGCCATCGCGGACCTGGTGACTTTTTACAACGAGACACTTGGGTTTTGCCCGAACAGTGTTCGCACGATGCAAATCCGGCCGCATATTGCAGAGGCTTTCATACGGATGAATAAAGCGGTAATGGAAAATCATGGAAATGTCACCAGTGCACTAAAACGTCTGATTGCATATATCTCAAGCTACACTACCGGATGCCAATATTGCCAGGCACATGGAATAAGGGCAGCGGAGCGTTATGGTGCGAGAGAAGAACAACTTAAGTATGTCTGGGAATACCAAACGCATCCTTCGTTCTCTGAAGCCGAAAGAGCTGCTTTGGACTTTGCAGTGGCTGCATCTTCTGTTCCAAATGGTATGGATGATGTCATTGCTGATGAATTGCGGAAACACTGGACTGATGGAGATATCGTTGAAATCACTGGCGTTGTCGCACTATTCGGATACCTTAACAGATGGAATGATTCGATGGGTACAACGATTGAAAGCGGAGCCATTGAATCAGGGCATGAATTGCTTGCAGGCCATGGATGGACTGGGGGGAAACATATCAGACCACATCCATAAATTTTGGATTTCGTGAGCGCCTGAGGCGCTATCACGCTGAAGCGTGAGATTTTGGATTTTAGATTTATTAAAAATATCAACGACCTCACAATCCTTGCCCTGAGCCTGCACAAGGATGAGCTAAGGAGTCGAAGGGTCACACTCTCAATCCTCTCACGCTCTCACTCCTCTCACTCCTCTCACACTCTCACACTCTCACGATTCTCACATTCTTCAATGACAACAGCAACATCAATGTCCACGAAAAAGCCACGACGTTTTCGCAAGCGCTGGATCATTGTGGGTGTAATGATCTTATCAATGGGTATCTGTAGCATACCAGAGATGCGACACAAAAATGGTGGAGTGAGTGAATCCATCGGAAGTGTAAGAGATGGCAAATTAAAGAATGGATATCTGATCCCATATAAGGGCAACAATTTTCACTACTTCAGTTGGTTCAGTTACTATATACTTGATAATGCATATGTTCATTCGGATGTCTATGCAACTCTTATGGATGCTTACAAAACATGTGAGACCACTTGTCCTGCCAAGGAGTTTACTGTAATGGAATGTACGCGCAAGAATGGTGGACGCATGTTGATACACTGGACCCATCAGAATGGAGTGAGTGTGGATTTTATGACACCAAAATTAAAAGGCAATGATCAGGATGTATGGCCTAACAAAGCCGGTCTCTTCCATTATTTATTTTCATTTAATACCGATGGAGAATTTGGATTTGGACATAAGACTCATATTGATTTTGAAACGATGGCTAAACACCTGCTCGCCATTGATGAGGCTGCCAAACAACATGGACTACATATTCGAAAGATTTTATTTCATACCGACCTTCACGACAACCTGTTCAGCACTCCATCCGGACAACTGCTGCAACAGAAGGATATTGGATTTATTCCACACCTCAGTAATCTGGTAAATAATTTTCATGATGATCATTATCACATAGACTTTGAGAGGGTGAGAGGGTGAGAGGGTGAGAGGAGTGAGAGGTGAGAGGTGAGAGGTGAGAGGTGTGAGAGGTGTGAGAGGTGAGAGGTGAAAAAGAATTTTCACTGCGTTCACTGCGTGAGATTTTGGATTTTCGATTTCCATATTGCCCAGACAAAACTCTTTACCCTCGTCATTGCTGCGCAACAACGGTCCCTGTTTTTAAATGACTTCGTTCCTGTTGGGAACGTAAGCAT
>JALYSC010000299.1 GCA_030855005.1 Bacteroidota bacterium
TCTGTAACCTCAATACCATATACAGGACTAAATTGTGCCTCCGCCGGCAACGATTGTCGCGTAAAAGAAGGCCATTGATTTAAGAATACACTGGACTCTAGGCACGTAGCTTCCAGCTTAAGTGTATTTTCCATTTGCTCCGGAGAGAATATTTCCGTGATTTGTTTATTCGCATAGTCCTTATAAGAAAGAAATTTCTTCTTAAGAGAGGGTATTCGTGATAATAAATCATGACGAAGAATTAATGGATAGGATGCACCATCGGAATAAGTACAAATAATTTGTTCGACAGATCCATTTTTATCAAAATCATTTACATACATACACAATGGTGAGTTATTGTAGGTCCTGAATCTCGAGTTGGTACCATGATTACCTCCGATGATATCAGGTTTGCCATCCTGATTGATGTCAGCGATTTCAATAGTATTCCACCAGCCTATGTTGAAATTGAGTGCTGAATCAATTAATGGTTCAAAAGCGCCTTTAGTATTCTTGAAAATTACCACAGGCATAAATTCTCCTGCAAGTATAAGTTCAGGTAGTGCATCACCATCCATGTCATGCCAGGCAGCATCCGTGATCATGCCAATATTTTTCAATTGAGTAGCTGCTGTAGAAGTGATATCGGTCAGGATTCCTTTGTCATTGCGATAGATAAATCCATCACAAGGAACACCGTAAGCGAAAGGTTTCATCCTCTCACCAATGAACACATCGTCATCGCCATCTCCATCCATATCACCGACAGCTACAGTAGATGAGCTTATGTGTTTGGGAGCATAAGTTGAAGAAGGTGCTTTACTAAAATTACCTTTACCGTCATTAATGTATAACCTGTTGAGAGTTTGAGAGGATTCAGAAGATGTTTCATTGCCACCGCTGCAAACAAATAAATCCAGGTCGCGATCGCCATCCAGATCAAATAGAGCCAGATCAGTATCCTCGCTGCTACTATCTCTTTCCAAAACTGAATTTTGTTTTAATGTAAATGTGCCCCGAACAGTTTGAATAAATATAGAAGTTGCTTGCCCTTTCGCTCCACCAAATACCAGATCTTCTAATTTATCTCCATTGATATCACCCGCAGCCATATGAGGACCTTCAGTAGATTTCATGGTAAACAGAAATTGATCCCTATCGAAATCGGTAAACCCATTCTCCCGATGGATAAAATTTAATTTATAAATCGATGTAATATCCTGCAGACAATTAGATTTTTCATTTATAATCGAATAGTCAGTTCCACTCCCTGCATCTACATTAAACCACAGAACGGTATCCGCTTTGATGTTTACAATGGTCTGCTTAATTCCAAAGGGTGAAAAGATAACCAATGAGTCAACCAGGGTATCATTTTGCAATCCAATGTGGATCAGATAATCCATGGAGGACTCAAAGCCTTTCATCGGCATGTATTCAAAGTACTGGTGGCGCCCCTGATGATAAGCAATTACTTTTGACCCGATTGCGTAAGGATTTTTACCGGAGCCATGCAGGTGAAGCTGAATAAAGTGATTTGATTCGCTTTGCTCGCGGGCATTATTGCGATACACAAATGCATTCATGTTTACATTATTCACAACGAGATCAAGATCACCATCCTGATCAAGATCACTATAGGCCGACCCATTGGAGAATCCTGGCTGATCAAGTCCCCAAGCTTTTGTAACATCAGTAAACTTTAAGGCACCAGAATTTTTGAATATATAATTTGAAATCGGCTCTGAAGGAATTGTTGCGATAAGTTTTTTATAATCAACTTTATTTCCTTCAGTCATTGTTTTAATGACATCTTCATCTGCGATGTAGTTAAGGAAATCCTGATCAGTAAGATCCTGGTAGATGCCATTCGCGACAAATAAATCTTTCCACCCGTCATTATCAAAATCAGCGAATAGCGCCCCCCAACTCCAGTCAGTGGCTTCTACGCCGGCAAACCTTGATATCTCACTGAAGGTGCCATTACCATTATTGAGCTGAAATGTATTTCGTGTAAATTGGTGATGATAATCATTATTGACATTGTACATATACCTGTTCCAATTGTCAAAAGTAGTTTTCGTCTTTAGACGCATGTCTTTACCTGGAAGCATTTCAGTTACGAAAATATCAGGCAGTAAATCGTTATTGATGTCCGCAATATCAGCACCCATGGAGGCAGCCGACAAAGAATTGACTCTTGTTTCTAATTCTTCACTGAACGTTCCATCCTGCTGATTGATATAAATGTAATCGCGTTCAAAAAAATCGTTAGACACATAGATATCAGGCCAGCCATCCAGGTTAAGATCACTAACCGTAACCCCAAGGCCAAATCCAATCACCGAACCATAAATACCGGCTGCCTCACTCACATCTTTAAAATGATTTTCATCATTACGAAGCAATTTATCTCCACCTTTCGCATCCCGAATTTCTCTTACATTATTTTGCAGGTTGAATGATCCGATCGACTGGTAAGAATTATTTAGAATATAGCAATCCAGATCTCCATCATGATCATAATCAAAAAAAACAGAATGCGTGGTATATCCCTCATCTGCCAATCCATATTGCTCTGCTTGTTCTTCAAAAGTTCCATCCTGCTGATTGATAAAAAGTTCGTTGCGCTTATTATCTCCTGCGATGTCTCCTGAGTTACACACATATATATCAAGCCAACTATCACCGTTGATGTCAGCCATTGTTACCCCGGTTGACCATGCGCCTTTACCCGCAATACCAGCAGACGCAGATATGTCTTCAAATTTCAGTTTCCCTTTATTGAGATACAACTTATTGTCTCCCATATTGGAAGAGAAGAAAATATCAGGTAAACTATCTCTGTTCACATCACCAATCGCTACACCTGCTCCATTATAAAAATTGCGATAGGTGTAGATATTAAATTTTTCATCGTACTGGAGATCGTTACGAAAATTGATGCCTGTCATATCCGAATCCAACAAGGTGAATAAAGTGCCATCGGCAGATGCCGTTTCAGATTCTTTTTTGCAGGAAACGAAAAAGATCCCCAGTATTATGAGGATCATAATTGATGAGTGAAAGTTTGAATTATATTTATTTATACCTGGCATTCTCCATCATTACTTTTACGTATTGTTCATCTTTTGTGGTCATCAGGATCTTGCGGGGTCCATCGTATGCAGTGTAGGCAGGCCGACCATCTGCAGTCCTGGTAACTTTGAATTTGGTATGATATTTCTTTTCAAATTTATTGGCAAGCGTTACAATCAGTGAATCAGAAAAATATTGTCGGTTCCAGGGTGCCCAGTTCTGATAGTTATACTCAACGGGCATCTGAAATATTTCTTCCTTTTCTGAAAAATTGGGGTAAAAATTCATGTGTACCGGAGATCCAAATTCGGTTTTGATTTCATGCTGAACCGAAAGGTTATTAACTCCCTGAATGAACCCACCTGTTTTATTGAGTTTCCAGCAAGTATCATAAAATGCCTGCCGTTGCATACCAAAATGGATGTTGAAGAATATCGAATCGAGTTCATTATCATAGGATGAAAAAACCGCAGCTGGTTTATCACCCCGGAGAAACCATGCTGCACCACCTGCGACCAGTAAAATTAAGATCAATGAAATAATTACTTTTTTATTCATAGTTATTGCAGTATAGTACCAGGAGTGATTGGAGGAAAATGAAAATTATATAAAGAAGGAGTTTCATTGTTTTTAATGATCAGCAAATAAGGTACTGACTGTATGGTTATGGTTTTAATGTCACGAATCGAACCTCGTTCAAATAATCCGGATGATTGAATAGACAGCGAGAAAAATGTACCATCCGGTTTTTGTAGAAGGACTGAGCCATAAGAAGCAGCATTAATTCCCATTTCAGGTTTTGCATTTAATTGATTACCACCAAGTATCAGATCTGTAAGACCATCCTGATTGATATCTCCTGTCCAACTTCTAAACTGAGTAGTCATCTGGGCTTCATCCGGCAATGCTGTAAAGTGAAAACTTCCTTTCTCATTGTAAAAAATACCACTCCGTAATTCACTGATCGAATACTTGACCGATTGACTGACTATTTCAGAATCAAACATATCCTGGATAGTGGCAGTAGCGAAAGACTTGTATGTCGTATACTTTTTATTGAGGATCGGCATTTGTTTCAGCAGGTCATCCTTCATGGCGATAGGGTAGTCGGAATCACCTCGGTGCCAGCACATGATTTGTTCGGTCTGACCATTGCGATCAAAATCATTGACATACATAATCAAAGGATCAGAAGAGGATGCTTTCCATCGGGAGTTGAGACCATGATTGCATGCAATGATATCCATATCTCCGTCCTGATCAATATCATCCACTTCAATATTTCTCCATATACCAGTAATAGTTTCTAAACCGAATGAGGTAGTTTTGTCGGTGAAAATACCCAGATCATTTTGATAATATCTGACTGCTCCGTATTCATAGGATGCAACGATATCCATATCACCGTCACCATCCATATCTTCCGATACAGCTGATGTAACAAGGCCATTGGCGAAGGATTTATTTTCTTGTGAACCTCCATTCCATTTGTTGCATTGTTCGTTTATGATCAGGTGACTTTCTGCAGGTACTCCGTATGCGAATGGAATCAACCGACTAAACACAGCAAGATCTTCATCAT
>JALYSC010000300.1 GCA_030855005.1 Bacteroidota bacterium
GGTATGCAGGGGGTAAAGAGGCATGGATTGCATGGGTTGCATGGGGTTGGAAAGGTTGTAGGTGGAGCATTGCGTGGGGGTTGCGGGGAATTGAAAAGTTTTTTGAAAAAAAATGGCATTTGACGGGTACAAATAGGGTCTCTCGAGACATATATAGACTCAGAAATAAATTAATTTTTATGGCCCGTTATTTTCGTTTTGAAGATCTTGAAATTTGGAAAGAAGCTATCCGGATTGCTATCGAACTTTTCAGAATTGCTGATTATCTGGAAACCAAAAAACTTTGGCGTTTTGCAGATCAAACGCGTGGAGTAGGAATGAGTATTCCTAATAACATCTCTGAAAGCACAGGAACACATATGATAGGAGAACAGCGGCAATTACTGAGGGTTTCAAGAAGAGAATGTTTTGAAGCAGGCAATATTCTGGTTATACTTCTTTTGGAAAAGCACATCACTCAAGAGAAAAAAGATAACCTGTATCCAAGGTTAGCAAGGCTTAGTCAGAAAATCTTGAATTATTCAAATTCTCTAAAGGATTAAGCTGAATTACCTCTGCAACCCCTGCAATTCATGCAATCCCTCTAATCAATGCCACACCCTGCCAAGCCATGCAATCCATGCAACCCATGCCTTCCATACCAAGTGAGGAGTTGTGTTTAGCTTCGTGAATTAATTACTCCAGAAAACCTCATGCAACAACTCGTCGCCGTCATGTACACCGATATCGTCGGATACACTTCCATCATGGAGGCGGATGAGGCAATGGGTAAGCGGCTGAATGAAAGACATAAGGAAGTTCTGCACTCACAAATCGAAAGGTATAATGGAGTATTGCAGGAAGTGATTGGGGATGGAAGCCTGAGTTATTTCATTAGCGCATCAGATTGTGTGTGTTGTGCAGTGGAAATGCAAATTATTTCATGAGCAACCTGAGGTACCAATCCGTATCGGAATCCATATCGGAGAATTGAGAGGTGATAATGGATTGGTATACGGGAATGCGTTAAATGTTGCATCGAGAATTGAATCAATTGGAGTTGCTGGCTCTATACTCTTATCGAGGAATGTGCTGGATAGTATTACAGGGAAGACTTCTTTTAATTATGTGTATGTAGGTGCGTATTCATTTAAAAATGTGGAACTGCCTATTGAGCTATATAGAATTGCTGACAATGGCTTGAAAATTCCGGATCGTGATTTGATCTCTGGCAAACTAAAAATTCTTGAGCGCAAAGATGTTATTGTTTTTGATGAATGGGATGACCAGGAATTGGTGCGGCGATTACCAAATGCATTTTTGATCTGTCAACAGGCGGTGTGCAGTTATGGATTTATAAATTATAACTATAGCAAACTTCGCACCTTCATTCAGAATGGGGGGAAGTTTGAATGTATAATGATCCATCCTGAGAGTAAAGCGATGCAGGTATCGCCGGAGCAATAGGCAGGAGCAGCATCAGATGTGAAGTGTGTGCAGGGACAGCTACAACTTGCATTCCAAAAACTCAAAGTTTTTTCTTCTTGTGTTACGTATAAGATCACGCATCATTTCCCTGATCCGATAATGATTTTTTTAGGTCGACCTTTCAGGCCTTAATAATTTAATCAATCCACTGACCGTGGGCTGCACCCACGGCTGATGTATGTCGGCCCTTCAGGCCTATTTAATTTCTATTAGAAAAAGACTCGAAGAGATTTTAATTTTTATCAACTGACCACTGACCATTCACTTCAGTCGATTCAAGAAGATGAATTTTTGAGTGACAGATCACGACTCACGACTCACGATTTCCACTGATTATTGATATTGAATATATACTGGCTTAGGAAAGAGTGCCAGTATATCGTCAGGCAACATCAACGCCGGATATTTCTTATCCGCTGTATCATTTTTATAGAAGACTTTGAAGCCGGCAAATTGAACAGGTTCGTTGGTGACGCTGTATCGGTACGTGTCGATTTTTTTGGCAGCGAAACCGAAACCATCCATGTGCATGACGATCTGAACTTCGGGACGAAGCTCGATATTTTTATAATTGGTGACCATGCCTTTGGTGAATCGATGGACCACTAAAATTTTCGGAGGGAGGTTATGTTGTTTGACGAGGTCGGCTAGATAGGTGGCAGCATAATTCACGTCTGCCGCATCGAAAGTGCCTACACGCGCTGATGGAACATGTCCGCTCTTCATCGAATATTCCGGATCGATGCCCAGATGCACATTGGGCATGAGCAGGTATTTTTCAAATTCCGGAATTTCTTCCTGCAAAGTGCTGTGACCTACCTGTATATCTATAAAGACAATTCCATTGATCGATTTTGCCAGTTCGAGTATCTCATCGATCTGGTGGAAGGGCATGCGAAGACGATATTTTTTTCCTTTGCCCGGATCATGTTGTGCAGTGACAGCAATGTAATGAAGTGCAGGAATGACAGGTGTTGCGGTGTCGGCAGCTTCCCAATTCTTAACTTCAGCTTGCAATTTCTTCAGCATGTCTTCGGAAGGTTTTTCTCCAAGAATACCCATGCGTGGTGTATATAGATTGCCATAATAGGCGATGATGCGGTTGAAGGGAAGTAGCGCGCCAGGCAATGGATAGTTAGTTTTGACAGGCCATTTATCAGTAGGCTGATTGTGGACGAGGTCCAGGAGTTTAGCATTATATAAAGCTGTATCCAACTTGGGAGGATCGGGAATGGGTACTTCATCAATGACTTTTGTAGTATCCGTTAGTGCTTCCTGCGTGTTGCCTTGAGCTTTCGCTCCAACTTCGCTTTTGCATTTGATGAATGTAGAAGCGATAACCAGGATTGCAAGAAATAGGAAGGAGGGCTTGATTCTTGTAGAATAGAAGGATAAGTTACGCAAGGGAGAAGAGCTTTGTAGGGGCTAAAAATACATTCAAATAACAGGACTGGTGCCAAGAGGTTTTCAATAAAATATAAACCTTACCAAAGAAAGCTATTATAACTCCCATTAAAGATTTATGCCCTTCCCGACCTTTTAATTCTTAGTATTTTTACGCTATGCGAATAAATTACATCGGTATAAGCCTGATCGCCTGCGCCATGGTAGTATGGATGGCTTGCGGAAAAGATGAACCCGTTGTAACTCAGGATACCACTCCTTACATCCTTGAAATCGGACATTTTCCTCCTCCGTTGTTGCCACAGGATAACCTGCCTACGGAGGCCGGAGTTAAGTTGGGGCGAATGTTATTTTATGAGAAAGCCCTATCGAAGGATGGAAGTATTGCCTGCGCTGATTGTCATCAGCAGAAAGATATGTTCGCTGATATCCGTCTTTTCAGCATTGGTGTAGATCAGTTGCCCGGACGGAGACAGGCAATGCCGGTTTTTAATCTGGCCTGGCATATCAGGGGGTTTTTCTGGGATGGCAGAGTCACTACTCTTAGGGAGCAGGCCCTACATCCAATCCAGGATCCACTCGAAATGAATGAATCACTCGAAAATGTTGTGGCTCGATTAGATGAACAGAAAATTTACCAGGACCAATTTACCAGAGCTTTTGGGACACCGGATGTCACTGCAGACAGAATAGGATTGGCTATTGAGCAATTCGAGTTAACCATTGTGTCTGTTGATTCAAAATATGATCGTTTTCTTGCTGGCCATGAGCAATTATCTCCAGCAGAAGAAAGAGGACGGGTATTATTTTTCCAAAATGCAGATCCACTAAATGGTATTTAAGGAGGAGAATGTGTGCATTGTCATGGCGGTCCCAATTTTGCAAATGATTTTTATGTTAATAACGGGCTTGACTTTGAAGCCAATTTCACAGATCTGGGAAAATTTGAAGTAACAGGTATACCGGAAGATAGAGCTGTATTCAAAGTACCCAGTCTGCGTAACATCGCATTGACTCCGCCGTACATGCACGACGGTCGTTTTAATACGCTTGAAGAAGTAATTGAACACTACAACAGTGGGGTAAAACATTCTCCAACCACACATTGGGTAATAATCTGAATCACGGTGGGCTGCAGCTTTCAGAACAGGATAAATCTGACCTGGTGGCATTCCTGCATACATTGACAGATCCTCAATTGCCTTTAACTGAAAAGTATTCCTCTCCTTTCTAATAGGTATAGAGCTCTCCAGAAGTAAGTTGTGATTAGGCAGTATTCAGCGATTAAATTTTTAACGCAGATTAACGCAAGATCATTTAAAAATGAATTTTCGCAAATTGGATCATGCTTTTTCTGTGGATTTGAAATAGTCAATGAAATATTGTGGGTCTGCCCTCGTATACCTTGGCTGCACCTGGTAAAAGTGCCCGGTGTTCTCCATCTCGTGCCTCCGCCCTCGCTTATTGTGGCTGTCGCCAATAAGCTGTCCCTGCGTTCTCCATTCGCATGTTTCTGCGAAACATAGCTATTTCGAAACGCCGGGGTGTTTTTAAAAAATTTACAATTGATAACAATCTCAAATGAGCCCGGTGTTTTTTATAATGAAGTTCCTGAGGAACGAATGCATAAAAACGCAGGGACCGTTTTTTGCGCAGCTTAAAAAACGAGGGCAGGATTCAAAGTGCCCGGTGTTCTCCATCTCGTGTCTCCGCCCTCGCTTATTGTGGCTGTCGCCAATAAGCGGTCCCGGTGTTCTCCATTCGCAT
>JALYSC010000301.1 GCA_030855005.1 Bacteroidota bacterium
GGGTCAGATCCAAACGGATGTAAAAAATATTGAATCACACCTTAGTTGAAAACATAGAAAAAGTAAATGGACGGATATAAATCAAAGTCATTTTGGGAGCGACCTGAGGGTGTTACAGGAGCCATTTTTATGGCGGCTATTGTCGCCCTGGCTGCTTTCCTGACGATAAAATCAATTGGCATTTTAATTGCCGCGATGACTTCAGGTGTAGGACTTGTCATCACGCTTGCTGTGCTGGGAACGATCATCTTTACAGTTCTGGACTCCAAAGCGCGTAACCTGGTTTGGTATATGTACAAGAGTGCGATGCGTGCGATTACAGGCATCTTTGTCAAAATGGATCCTATCGGAATTCTTAAAGGTTACGTAAGTGATCTGAAAGAGAACCTGCGCAAGATGAACAAACAAATCAGCATGTTGCGTGGTCAGATGCATAAGTTGCAGGAGCTCATACTTAACAACCGAAAGGAAATAAAAAGCAATCTTCATCTCGCAAGCCAGGCTAAAGAAACTGATAAGCAGTCCATTGTCATCCTAAAAAGCAGGAAGGCAGGTCGTCTGAAGGAATCGAATATGAAGCTGGAAGATCTTTATAAGAAAATGGAAATCTTATATCGAGTACTTGGCAAAATGTATGAGAATAGTGAAGTGATGCTTGAAGATATCCAGGACCAGGTGGAGATAAAAGAACAGGAACGTAAGGCTATGCATGCAAGTCATAGTGCCATGAAGTCTGCGATGAGTATCATTACAGGTGATGGTGACAAGCGGGCTATGTTTGACATGGCATTGGAAGCGATTGCTGATGACGTTGCTAATAAAGTAGGGGAGATGGAGCGCTTCATGGACATGTCTGAGAACTTCATGAAATCAGTCGATCTGCAAAATGGTATCTTCGAAGAAGAAGGTCTCAAAATGCTGGAAAAATGGGAGAAAGAAGGGGTGTCCGCCATTCTCGGAGAACAAAAACAAACATTACTCAAGGAGGCTGCTGATGACAACAATGTCCTGGATATCAATGCTCCAATCAAACGTCCTGAAAAGGTGGAGAGCAGGAGAAATCAATATGATACTTTTTTTGAATAGCAGATAACATATAACTGCAAACAAAACCAACGAGAAAAACAAAAAACAAAACATGGCAACACGACTTACTGCATTTTCCAAATTTGCTATTACACTGGTGATCCTAGGGGTCATTGTTGGTGGTGGCTATTTGCTGCTAAATAAAACTTCTCTGGGAAATAACCTTAAGAAGAAAGCAGAAGAAGCGAAAACAGAAGAAGCGAAAACAGAAGAGCAAAAGACCGGATTCAATGATGATGATAATACACTCGTGGTCCAACTGGTGTCCTGGGGTGGATATGGTCCTGGATTATATTTCAATGAAGGAGCTGAACCAAATGAAAATTCAAGATTCTTCAAAGAGTATGGATTTAAAGTAAGATTCGTTCTTGAGAATGATTTGATCAATGCAATGAATGCATGGATCGCGGATGAGTATGATGTGGCTGTACAGACTGCAGATGCTTTCCCTTTGTACACAGGTCCTGCAGATATAAATGCATTTAAACCTAAAGCATTTATGCAGGTGGACTGGTCGCGAGGTGGTGATGCGATTATTGTCAAACGTGGCATTAATAGTGTCAATGATCTAAAAGGAAAAAAAATAGTTGTGGCGGTACCATCACCTGCGCAGACCTTGCTAGTCACAGCACTTGAAGCTGCGAATTTGAAATATTCTGATGTTGAGGTAGTAAAGACCACGGATAATATTACAGCTGCGCAATTATTCAAGAGTGGCGATGTAGATGCGGCGGTAGTATGGAGTCCGGATGATATGTTAGCTACGCAGGCTGTGCCTGGTTCTAAAGTATTATTAACTACTAAAAATCAATCTCACGTTATCGCTGATATTTTCTTTGCTAAAGAATCTTATCTGAATAGTCACCGCCAGATGATCGATGGGTTCTATGAAGGATGGATGAAAGCCGTTGCTGAACTAAAAGAGAATCCAGCTAACCGTGATAATGCTGCAAAATATCTTGCTGAATTAAATAAGCTTGGAGTGGAAGACGCAAAAGGAATGATGGATGTGGTGTACTGGACAGGTCATGGAGATAATCTCAATTTCTTTGGTTTGAACTCTGCTTATAAAGGACAAAAAGGGGAAGACTTGTATTCTAAAATGAGCAGGAACTTTGTCATGACCGGTGATGCAGAAAAAGAAGCACCATCCTGGCGCACAGCTATCTGGACGGCTTCAGTTCAGGCAGGAAATAGTAAGTTAACAGGCCCATCATATGCAGCAGAAGCGTCTAAAACATTTACTCCTCCAACAGCGGAAGATCGTGAAGCTCCTGCAGTTGCATCGAAGCCTGTAAGTATAACTTTTGCTTCTGGTAAATTTGCTTTGGATGAAAATTCTAAAACAATTATTGATTTACAATTCTCTGAAATTGCGCGCTCGTTTGCTAATTCAAGAGTACGTATAGAAGGCAATACAGACAATGTTGGTTCCAAGGTTTCGAATGTTGAGTTATCAAAAAAACGTGCCCAGGCTGTTGCCAACTACCTGGCAACGGAGTACGGAATAGATAAGAATCGTTTTATCATTATTGGTAATGGTCCTGATAGTCCTGTTCAGGGTTGTGAGCAGAATCAAAATGAAGAGTGCAAAGGCAAAAACAGAAGGACTGATTTCCAGCTTGTAGCTAATTAAAAGGTAGTCCAAAAAACGCTATTGGAATGAAGCTATTAGGAGGTACAGAAGAGGGGAGTGGACTTACCAAATTGATTTTTGGTATTGGTGGTGTGGTTGTCGTATTGCTGATTTGGTATTTGGTCAGTACAGGGGGATCCCCGGATAGTCCAAGTATACTACCTTCACCTTGGCAGGTATTCACTTCATTTGGTTCATTGGTCAATGACAATGAATTATTCTATCATGTTGGACGAAGTGTTGCGATTAACATATCAGGATATATTGAGGCAATTCTGATGGTGATTCCTTTAGGCTTCATCATTGGCCTTATCAAATTTACTCGTTGGGGATTTCAACGACAGGTTGATGCGTTGCGTTACATTCCGTTGACTGCAGTGACAGTATTATTTACATTTTGGTTTGGCATTGGGGTATCCATGAAAGTACATTTCCTGGCTTTCGGTATTCTGATTTATTTGCTACCAATAATGGTGCAGCGCATAGATGAGGTGGATGATGTGTATCTCAAGACTGTTCACACGCTGGGGGCTACTGATTGGCAGGTATTGCGCAGTGTTTATTTTCCAAGTGTGTTATCGAGATTGTTTGATGATATAAGAGTCTTAACTGCTATTTCGTGGACTTACATTATTGTTGCGGAAGGTATTTATAGTAACCAGGGAGGGATTGGAACATTGATCTATTATGCAGGGCAGCGACAGGCACGGTATGACAAAGTATTTGCATTACTGATCATCATCATGATAATTGGTGTGTTGCAGGATAAAATATTTCAATGGCTCGACCGTCAGTTTTTCCCGCACAAATACCAGGCTCGTGATTCGGTGAGATCGTCATCAATTGAAAAGCAAAGTCTTGTGAAAGTTATTCTTGACTATGTATTTGTGGCGCTGGGCTGGATTGGAATTATAATCTACCTGGTGCTAATGATAAATGAATACACAGGATTTTTAGGAGATTTTAAACCGTTGACCTATTTATTTGGTGAAACCACATGGGTCATTCATTTAATTGTAATAGCTATTGTTGCTTTCAGGGCATGGAAGTACATGCAGCACAGGTCTGACATGATGGCATTACAGTCTGTAAAAACGCAAGCCTGATCATGAATGTAAATTTTACAGACACGCCTGCACGGGAAAATATCATTGAGCTGAAAGATATCGGTCAGTCCTATGATGGTGGCACAACCTGGATCATCAAAGGTCTTCAACTTTTGATTGAAGATAAACCTGACCAGGGACAATTTATAGTCTTATTGGGAGCTTCGGGAAGTGGTAAGTCAACATTACTCAGATACATTGCAGGGTTACAAACACCTACCGAAGGACAAGTGCTCATTAAAGGGAAACCTGTATCAGATAAGCAGCGTGTAAGTATGGTTTTTCAGCAATATTCTTCATTGCCATGGATGACTGTACTTGATAACGTTGCTCTGGCACTGGACTATCAGGGCATGGAGAAAAAAGATCGCTATGCCAAGTCAATGGAAATGATAGAGTTGGTGGGATTGGCAGGACATGAAAAAAAGTTTGCGCAATATCCTGCTTTGTCGGGAGGTCAGTTGCAGCGTGTTGCAATAGCCAGAAGCCTTATCGCCAATCCAGAAATAGTATTGATGGATGAGCCTTTCGGGGCATTGGATATAAAGACAAGGATTCAGATGCAGGATATGCTGATTGATCTTTGGCAGCGTTTTCATTCTACGATCATCTTTGTAACACACGACATCCATGAAGCTGTGTACCTGGCTGATGATATCTATATGATGAAGTCTCCTCCTTCGCAGATAGTACAGCATATTGATATTGACTTGCCATTACGAAGGGATAACGGCACCAAGCGGGATGTGCATTTTACTGAATTGGTGCATAAGGTGGAGG
>JALYSC010000302.1 GCA_030855005.1 Bacteroidota bacterium
CGCTTATACATTATATGTTGGGCCGTTCTGTTGCCTTTGAGGCAGGATAAGACCAGAGACGACTCAGTTTCTGAATACATCCTTCATGTCGCGTCTTAAATTCGGGTAAAAGGACACCAGGAGAATCTGCAGGTTGCATCCCCGGGTAAAATCCTCAGGCTTGAATATAGCGTTATCTTTGTGGTTCATTAATTCAATACCTCGTATGAAAATTCTAAATTTTGTTTTTTTTGTCTTATTAAGCCTGGGCTTTGTGCTTTCTTCCTGCAATAGTAAAAAAGAAGATACGACAACTCAGGATACGACTGTGCTACCTGAAGGAACAGCCGGTGACCCAAATGCTGCCGCAGTAGTTCCGGTTGGCAATCAAAAACATTTTATCTGCCCAAATAACTGTGAAGGAAGCGGCGGCGATGCCCAGGCAAATTGCCCTGTATGCGGAACAGCTTATGTCCATAATCAGGCTTTTCATAACCAGTCTCCGTCCGCTCCGGGTGCTCAGACTCAGGCTATACAAATTGGTGATGATGGTAAAGCTACGGTTGTAGTTGATCCTTCTGCACAACAGCAACAACCTATCCAGGACACGCCTGCCAATCCAGCAGCCAAGAATGCTGCGGGTGAATGGCATTTCGTGTGTTCTAAAGCTTGCGGTGGTGGTGCCGGTGCTCAGGGTACTTGCCCTAAATGCGGAAGTCCACTAACGCACAATCAGTCTTTCCATCAGTAAATCAACATGCATCAACATTCTTGATCTTAAATAAAAAAAGGCAGTCCCGTGGGCTGCCTTTTTTATTCTTTCTAACCTTCACTTTTCGTCCTTCTTTATTCCTAATTCTGACTTCAATATTACTTCACAACTCCTCCCCGCCTTATTCCTTATTCTGACTTCACTAATGCTTTACTACTCGGCATTCCTTATTCCTTATTCTGACTTTACTTTGTTTTTATCAGCAGAATCATTGACACAGATCTGACATGCTCAATAAAAAAGGGCAACCCATCCGGATTGCCCTTTTCTTTTTATTTCACTCAGATAATTACATCTTGGTAAACTTCGAGGGATACCATTTACCTCCTGATTCTACCCAGGTAAAGTAAATACCAGGATTGAGGAAGCTGATATCAATCAGCTTGTTATTATGATTAGCTGCTGTCACTTTTAATTCCCGGCCATCGATACCTACTACACGAACAGAACTCACATCACCATCAAGAGACAGATTGAGGAAGTCTTGTACAGGATTTGGATACACCATTAATTCCTTTTCTACATCCGGATTGGCAAGACTAGACTCTGTTCCAATTGCAAAAGGTCCATTGAGTTCTTCGATCGTCATACCGGCTTCAATCAGCGCTGTACCGGTCAATTTTGTAATTGTCACAGCGTCGATGAATACCTGATCATTGTCATCACTTGCGTCGCACTGGATACGTAATGTTGCAGCTCCTGTTGGTACGAAATTCGGAATGGTTACAGTTGTAGTATAGAATGTATTGTTATTGAAATGAATACCACGGATATAGCTTCCTACAGTCACCCATCCGCTACCATTGTTATACTTCAACTGGAAGTCTTCACCTGATTCCATACTCCAGGCGTAGAAGTAGAAAGTGATCTGAAGACCTACAGCGCCTGTAGCCAGATTAAATGTAGGAGAAGTCATCGCAGACTGCGTGGTCGAATTATCAGCAATACGAATAGAATATTGTCCCTCGTAAGAATTGCTGCTGATCACACGTGCTACATCACTACCACCATCTAACCAGCCATCCCAGCCGGTTTCAAAATAACTTGCAAGTAATGTTGTACCACCACCTGGAGGAGGAGGAGGTGGTGGTGGACATGGTGAACATGGGCCGCCACAATCTACACCGGTTTCCCCTTGGTTTTGGATACCATCATTACATGTAGGACATGGTGCGCAAGGTCCCCCGCAGTCGATACCTGTTTCACCCTGATTCTGGATTCCATCCGTGCATGATTGACCTGAA
Organism: Bacteroidota bacterium; assembly: GCA_030855005.1. Classification (GTDB taxonomy): domain Bacteria; phylum Bacteroidota; class Bacteroidia; order Chitinophagales; family Saprospiraceae; genus Opimibacter. Next base: position 1,996 of record JALYSC010000302.1, read on the forward strand.
GAAGCAACAATATTGACAATGTAATCTTCTACTTCTCCATACGTAAATGAACCACATGTTGGAGGGAATGCATTGTACTGCATGGATACCCGCATCCGTGTTGCCAATGTTGCATTGGTAGCAGGCACTGTGAAAGTTATGTTGACCACTCCGGTACCTGAACCCTGACCTACAGTTTCACCTGCATCACTCCAGTCAAGGTCACCATTGTAATCAATAAATACTTTCCAATATTCCACATGTACGCCGCTGGCGAATCCTGGTGTCAATTGGATGGAATAGGCTGTCCCTTTAGTTAGATTAGTTGTCAGGGCAGTATAATTACCATATCCTGCATTATTACCGCTTGTATTATTTATGGATCCCAAGAGTACTTTATTGATATACTCAAAGGAAGAGTTTGTACCATTCGATGTGCAATAAGCTGGTGGTGGTGGTGGTGGTGGTGGCCCACACGCTGTCAGACAGTTGCCGGTTGCATTAACGCGATTGCGCAAAACATTTCCTGGCTGAGGTCCAAAACCCAAATTGAAATTGATACCTACATTCAGATGACAATAGCTCATCATTGTTCCTCCACCTGAAGGGTTTGGAGGTAATGGGCAGGAACCTTCCACTGAGCCTGCACAACCATCGATAGCTGTGTTATTTCCATTCCATGCACATGCATGTGTATGTTTTGATCCTACTACGTGACCCATCTCATGTGTTACTACCATAACAGACCAGCTATAAGTTGGTACGTTTGAAAAAGTAGAAGCGATGCTGCTAAAACATTTTCTGTAATCATGATTGGTTTGGCATAGTCCATCCAGGTATGCAATCCCTCCGCTAGCCTTGTAAGACACAAGGTGACCAATGTTTCCATTGATGTTACCTGTATTGGCAGTGAATGAGTTAAGCATAGCAGATGCAGTAGATCCTGTGTAAGGCGATGGTGTAATCCATGCCTTGATCTCACTGATAGTCATATTGACCTGCTCGTTAGTATAAAGAATAAAGCTCTGGTTGAACAAACCTGTAATGTAGTTTGTCGCCGGAGTAGCTCCGCCTTTTTGTGTTACGATATCATCATCGATTTCGATATAGACTCTAACGCAATCACCTGCATCACGGGATACTGAGTTAGGTTTCAGATCTTCCGCTGTGTAGGGTAATCCTTCATCAGAAGTACCACATTCAAAACCACTTTCTCTATTTAGGTCAGCATCATTGTAGAGGATGTGTCTTGTCTCACGATCAGCCTGGATGCGACCCAGTACGAGGTTACCCTGATGCGTGCTGATCAATCCCATAATCTCATCATTGAATACAGAGATTGCGACCAGTGAGGTCGGGTCTCCATCAACGATTCCCATGTAGTGCAGTCCCTGATTGTAATCAACCGGAGTATTTGGTGTATTACTGGTATAGAGAGAGAAATCTGGTGCGAAGATGTTATGCTTGACGAGTATCAGATTCAGACTTGATCGGTCAGATACTGGTAAGGATAATTCTAAATATTCATTATCACTTTTGATCAACTGCTGAATTGCAGCCTGATCAAGATTGAGTAGTGACCCTTTCTTCAGACCTTCCAGGTTTAAATCCCGGTTGGCGACATCATTGGAGGAGAATGTAAGTAGTTGGGTTTTCTGAAAGGATCTTCCTTCCGATTTTGATTTGATTACTTCATTGTACACTGCCTGTTGGGCTTGTGTGCCACCCCATAGGCATAACAATAACAGTAGAACTGCTATACGCATCATAGTTTTAGTTATTTAAAAGATAATTCGAAACTTCAATCAAATGCAATAAAAAAAACGGCAATTAACCGGGGGAAGGCAATTGCTAATGGGCACTAGCCGATAGGGGGGAAGTAAGGAACTGGCTAAAGCAGGTGTGACTCTATAAGATTTGGCGTTCTGCTATAGCGGCCACAAAAATTGTACTTGTTTGCCACCCAGCCAAGCTTTTTAATAGATTTAAGAGAAAAATCAGGGTTTATACTTATATAATTTCAATCCCGTGGAGAGATTTAGACCTGATGCACCTTCTTGATTAGTTCTTTTTAGCGTTGTCGAGTTGTTTTTTGACGACATCTACCGCTTGGTTCTGAGCACCGATTTCTTTTTGAGCGACCTCCTGGTTTTGGAGATTGGTTTCAATGTCTTTCTCTGCTTCAGCTATTCGTTTTTTAGAGTCTTCTATAACCTTATGAAGACTGTCATTTTCACGTTTCAGTTTATCAAGATTGGACTCTGCTTTGTCGAGAAGTTTACTTTGGGCCTCCAGATCATTTGAAATTCTTTCAAGCTCTACCTGGTGAGCGTAGTCTTTAAGAAATTTGACACCTGCTACATACTCTTTCGGGTAGGCTGTAGAGCTTAGATATCCGGATCCCAGGTCAAACCAGACAATCATATTTACACCATCTCCCGCTTCTTCACTTTGACTGTAGACGTTGATTCTGTTGGCGCCACCTATATCAAGTATCTGCACCTGAGAGGCCACGTTTTCCTTGGAACCTTTGACGCGGGCTATTTTGCCATAGGATTTCATATATTCTTTCCAGGTGGCATCTGCGAGCTTCACATTTATGCCGGGAAGAAGGATGGTGAGGGCAGGTTG
>JALYSC010000303.1 GCA_030855005.1 Bacteroidota bacterium
AAATATGTATCATTGTAAAGTAAAACCCGGACTACGGAAATATAGGTGTAAAGAAAAAACAGGATTACTCACAAAAAGTGTAAGGTTTTTTCAGGACAAGACAGTCAGTTTGGAGCGGATGGAGGGGGTCAATTTCAGCGGATACTCCAATGTCCAGTTTTGAAATAGCCTTAGTCCTTAGGACGGACTTCACATATCGTCTAAGGCTAGAGGTTAACGGCTTTTTTTAGTCACCCCCCACCTTCAAATTGTCATCGAATCAGATAGGAGCTTATACTCTTAAAATTTGCAATTGTTGTTCAAATTGTTGGCAAATAAAAAAGGAGCTATAAACACAAAGTTCATAACTCCTTAGTAATTAAGTCGGGATACCAGGATTCGAACCTGGGACCCCCTGCTCCCAAAGCAGGTGCGCTACCGGGCTGCGCTACATCCCGAAAAATTTCTTTTGTTCTCCTTAAAGAACCGGGTCTGGGACCCTGGCGCCTCAAGCGCCATGCACTACCGGGCGAAGTTTATCCCGCTCTTAAGCGGGACTACATCCCGAAAAATTCTTTTTGTTCTTCTTAAAGAACAGGATCTGAGACCCTGGCGCCTCAAGCGCCATGCACTACCGGGCGGAGTTTATCCCGCTCTTAAGCGGGACTACATCCCGAAAAAGTTAGAGTTTGGGTGGGAGTTGGAGTTTGAAAGTCTTCAACAAACTCTCACTCAAACTATCACTCACACTCTTCAGCGGTGAGGGAGAGATTCGAACTCTCGGTACATGTTTCCACGTACGACGGTTTAGCAAACCGTTGGTTTAAGCCACTCACCCACCTCACCTGGCTTCAATTGCTATTGTAAATCAAGCGTTTATGTTGTTCTGGCTTATTTCAATTTTTCCAGCGAGGCACCTTTGCCACTAAGGAGGTGCAAATATAAAAAATCTAATGACTTAGCACCCGACGACCCAAATAATGCTCCTGAAACCTCCATAATGAGAAATACTTTTTCGGATATTTGATCCATGAAATATTTGATCCTCGCTGCCTTACTTGGTTTACAAATAATGGCCTGTAAACCTGCCAAAGAAAAAGAAGTCACCACAGAACCTGAAGTGATTGTTTCCACCGATTCCGGAGCTGTAGCACCCAAAGCAGATAGCCTTCAGATGAATCCCGAGACGGACGCTACCACCATGCAGCAGGATCCTCCCACATCTACACCCGTGGTGACCAATAAAGAGTGTAACCCAAATTTCTCTCAGATCGGCGCCCCTAAAAAAAGTACCTATTTCTATTACGCCACCGGCTTTAACGTCGAAGAATTTAAATGCTGGAGCTTCCTGGAAGCGCATGGTAAAGGAATCTGCAATGGAAGACCTTGTACTGTCATCTACCTCGACAGACCTAATGCCCACATTGGGGATACTGCGCCAAATTATATTGACGCAGCAACACTCATGAATTACGGTATTGCCAAGTACACATATAATGGCAAATTCTGGGAAGTAAAGGGCGCCCGCGAATGGATGAGAAAAGGAAATGGGTACGGATATTTTAATACCGATAACCACCTCGGAGGATAAATCGATTTCAGATGGTTGGTGAGATGTCGCACTAGGTTGAGTGAAGCAGGTCGAACCATTGGATTTTGCAATTGGTTAAGCTGTAACCAATTCAGTGAGTTCAACTTTGGATGCTAGATTTAAGACGCCAGACACCAGACTCTAGAAGCAATCACATGAATAATCTTCCATTCTTACAACTTCCTTTGCTCCTTATCTTTTAGTTTTTATCTTTTATTTTTTAACTATTAGTGGCATTTCTGAAAAGAAATGGCGGGATCACTGCTGAGTTACGACATTGATCCCTTCTTCCCTTCTTCCCTACCTTTTAGTTTTTAACTTTTATCTTTTAACTTTTCACTGATTCCTCTGGCTGCCATATGTGCTCCTGTCCACGCGGCCTGAAAATTAAATCCTCCTGTTATCGCATCAATATTCAAAACTTCACCGACCAGAAAAAGTCCGGGTTGAATTTTGCTTTCAAACTTTGCCATATCAATGTCTGCAAGATCTACTCCGCCTGCTGTGACAAATTCTTCTTTGAAAGTGCTCTTGCCTGTAACTCTATAAATGTCTATTGTAAGTACGCTAGTGAGTCGCGTTAGTGGCTTTCGGCCGAATTCAGCGCCGGACATAAACTCCGGGATTTGTGCACGATCACATAAGTATTTCCAAAGACGAGCAGGTATATCTTTTACCACAAGTTTGTTGATCTGCCGTTTTGGATTTTGAATAATTTGCTCGTTGAGCATATTCATAAATGCATCGGGATTTTTTGATCCGGTCCAATTAACTTGCAGATCAAAAACATAACCACAGTCTGATAATTCCCTGGCTCCCCATGCCGATAATTTTAAAATCGCTGGACCACTCATTCCCCAATGTGTAATGAGTAATGGACCCTGGGATTCAAGCTTGATGGAAGGTATAGAAAGACTGACATTGGATTTACTTACTCCCATCAATTCAGTCAATTCTTTTAGTTTGATATTAAAAGTAAATAAGGATGGAACCAGAGAAATAATGTGATGCCCATGTTCTTTAAGTGCCTTCCAGGTACGATCATCGCTTCCTGAGGCAATCAATATATTTTGCGATCGCAATTCCTGGCCATCGAATAATTTGACATTCCAATAGGAATGTTCTTTTTCGAAATTAAAATCAGCAACTCTTGTTGCCAATCTTAATTCAATTTTGTGCTTTTGCATTTCCCTAAGAAAACAATCAATGATAGTTGATGATCTATCCGTGACCGGGAATACTCGCCCATCTTCTTCGGTCTTCAACTTCACTCCCTTACTTCGAAACCAATCAATAAGATGACCTGGATGAAATTCCTGGAAGGGTGATAATAATTCATTTGAACCTCTTGGATAATATTCAGTCAGTGTATCCGGATCAAAACAGGCATGAGTAACATTACATCGGCCACCACCTGAGATTTCAACTTTGGATAAAGGCTTTCGCGCAGCTTCAAGGATACAAATACGTGCACCCGGATAAAACTCCGCGAGACGAATGGCTGTGAAACATCCTCCAGCTCCAGCTCCGATGACAATCAAATCATACGTCATGGAATATCAAGATTACGATTACCGCCAGAAAATGAAATAAATTCATACGCCGTCTGGAAAGGAATAAATTTTGTGCGGTGAATAGAATCCTTTCGCTCTTTCAGCAGCGCATCAAATCCTGGATCTTTCTCTAAAAATTTATACACTGTTGCGGCTTGCTTTTGATATCTGACAAGGTCATCAACTTTGGGTATTTCAGGACTTTCGATTGCCTTACAAAATGCTGTATAAATTTTAAGTCCTGGATATAACGTGTATTTGTCCGGATACATCCCTGCCAGATAAAGGCTGATCATAGAGGCATCCTGATGATGATAGGTTTCATTTACTTTCCTATCGCTTCGACGCAACATTTGCAAAAGCTCTTCACTATAAAATTCGAATCGGGACAATCTTCCATCTAATTTCGCCGCTTCATTGGACAGATCTTTAAAAGCAATGCTAGCCAGTTCAGAATCGATATTAATCAGCTTCAGCATAATCTCCTTTGGCCTGTATTGTTCTCTCTTCCACCAGCGCTGTGAGATGGTACTATCCAGACTCAGGTCGTACATCAGACTTAATTCAGCAGATTCATGCAAACTCCAATTCTCCTGAAATTGTCCCACTATGGCGTGAGGAAAATACCAGGGCAAAGACTCGAGCCTGGAGGTATGGCTAAGAAAGGAAGTAATAAGTTGTTGAAGGAGATGAAGCTTCATGAGGGGTGCAAGGTAAAAGGTAAAAGGTAAAAGGTGAAAAGAGCAAGGTGAAAGCGAAAGGTATAAGAGAAATATGCCATCAAGAATTGACCCCGCTGCTCAATTGCTGTTAAAAAACCTTCAAAACTTTGAATCACCTCGGATTTGTGATCTCAGACCGAAAACCTGGACAGCTATTCACCTTCTGACGGTATCTGTTCAGAATGTTACACAATTTCAATTTAGCCATTGATTTATATTAAAAATTTTATTATCTTTTGACCAATTAATACCTTAAATTTTATGATGAACGAACCACTCTCTTCGATTATGACCCGTGATGTCATCACTGCTGATCAGGATGATTCCCTGGCTACCGCCCGGAAAATCTTCCTGCAAAACAAAGTTCATCACCTACCTATTGTAAAGGGTTCACGCCTGGTGGGCATCCTGACAACTTATGATCTATTTAAGATGAACGGTGCCAACGTTGGTAAGAACCTGGAAGATGTCACTATTGGTGATGTCATGACGAAACATGTAGCTACGCTAGAACCGGACGACAAAATCGGTTCCGCAGCAGAGTTATTCCTTGAAAATTTGTTTCATGCTGTTCCTATCGTCAAGGATGGTGATCTGCATGGGATAGTGACTTCATTTGATGTCATTAAATATGAATTTCACAAGGAGTACCCCACCCAGTTGATTTAATGGTTTCACAAAATTTATGATTATCTAATCACTCTCTACTTTTCGTTAATTATTGTTTATATATTATTTTATTATTGTTGCGTTG
>JALYSC010000011.1:0-6048 GCA_030855005.1 Bacteroidota bacterium
GATAGGTTGTGTGCCTTTGATTTCTCCATCCACGACCATTTGCCAGTAAGCAAGTCGTCGAATATTGGTATACGGATATCCATCAATTGGATAAGTAGGACCGTCTGTAATGAAGATGCACACAAACAAAAAAATCAATAGGGGAATGCGGTATGACATGATGTATTAAATTACTTTATACTGTTAAAGAATGAGAATACGTGTACCATCGAAAGTGGGTGTAATCTTTTGTAAATATTCAGAAGCTGCTGCTGCCTTATTTTCTACAAATGGTCTTACCTGGAAGAGCCAGATTTTATCATCCTTAAATCCAAGTTCAATATCAAAAGGACCTTTTGTGCTGATGCCGGGAGCCTTTGGTAATTCTGTCAGAATATCAGATGCCATAGCTCGTAACGATTCAAGATTTTGAGAGCTAAGGATCCGGTTTTCAAATGTTGTTTGCTTTTTTATACTACCGCCAGTTACTGGAATCGTGAGATAAGTTGTCTCACGTGCAGGGCTGATTAATTCTTCAACTCCATTTTTCCGCAACACCCATGATTCTGCAGCCTGACCATCCACTGCACCACCAACACCACGGTTAAATGCAACAGTTAGATCGGTGTCTTCACCTGTTGTGATTCCTTTTGTAATCATGACACCTGAATAATCTCCATCGACACTTGGAATGATAACTATCGAAGGAAATACATTCTCAGGATCATTGAGATAATGTTGTCTCCATCTATAGCTGCGTTCAGAATACGGTGATGCCCACACATCACGGATACCCTGAAATATTTTTTCCGGTTCCACTACATTGAAGACAGTCAGATTAAGACCGGCACCTGTAAAGTCCTTAAGATCTTCCATGTTGGTATCACTCCGCACAAAGACCGGAACCTTTCCAAGCGGTTGACCAAATACCGATTGAAATTGTTGTTGCATTTCTGTCCTGAAAGAGGGCAGCATCGGCATCTTCTTAATCTCAGTGCGCAGTGTATCCAGTTGTCGAAGTATATACTTTTCTATCTCTGGCTCTGTAGCATCACTGCATCGCATACATTCTGCATGGTCAAATATCCCGATCATCTTCGCCCAATAATTAGTCTCAGTTCCTGGAATTGTTTGATTCATATGTTGCCGGAACAATGCGAAAGGTAAGACCAGTCCTTTGACCACATGATCAGGAAACATCTTCCTCAACTGGCCGAGGTTGGCTGCTTTAGGACCGCATATTTTTCCTGAATGTGAAGCATTGATGGTGTCCATGTTGACGATATGTGGATTATCCAATTGTAGCTTACCAACAGGAACAGATATTTTTTCTTCCTTGCGTCTCTTCTCTTCAAAAAGTTTGCGTTCCGCTGGTTCCATTTTGGATGCCAGTTTCATGATGACGGTTCCTTTGTTTGATACCGCATAGAAAACTTCTTTTCCGTGGAAGGAATATATTTCATCCATGTTTTCACGTGATAAGACAGCGTTCGGAATGCCCAGGTTACGCGCTAATAACTGGATATGTGATACCATGTTTCCTTCGGTTACTGTCGCAATTCCAGCTACAGGTTTGAGGTTGGATGGAGGATTATTAAACACATAAATTTTATCAGGAGAGATGTCAACATTGTCCGGTGATTCTTTTACAACTACTAATTCACCAACTGTAAATCCAGGATTAAGTCCATGAATGGATGACTGGCCTTTTATGCCTAGTACATCATTGGCAAGCCCTGCTTTATTTGCAAACTCATCACCAAGACGACTTACTGTTGATCCCAAATAAAGGAGGACTGACGACCTGACGCGATCATCATAAAATCCCGATGCCAGTGGTTCAAAATCCCTGTACTGATCTATCACAGGCATATATTGGGATCGGATCATACCGGTTGACCATTCTGCAACTCGCCGGCCTGCTTCACTGAAATCACTAAGCTGTTGTAATGTGATAGTATCTCCTACTATAGGTTTCGCCAGCAAGTGACTCACTTCATTCCATTCCCAAAGTTCGAGGTATCCAAAAGCGGCTGAAGCTTCAGCGAGACAGTTGACCTGTTCCATTAAATCCGACAGGAAATCCACTTCCCAATTTGTGTATTCTTTATTGAGTAATCCTTCCATTTTATTAGATATCTCGAGAAGGGCAAGACGTGCACTGCTCTTCAGTGGCTGTGTTATTTCCTGACGTAACACAAGAGATGTTTCACTAATCAACCTGCATTGATCAGGCGGGCAATCCATTGTTGGGTATTTCGCCAGGAAATTTTCCATCGCTATCGTTGCCGGACTCTCTTTAGGTAATACTTTCACATATCCTGAAAAATCACTTACCTGAAATGGTTTAAACATTTTTTCAAGACCACAAACCAACTGATCAAATTTGCGGGCCATGGGTTCATTGATGCTGGCTTTATTTTTATCCTGAAAATCCCATACCCGTCCACTATCACCGGAATCAGGCATGCCGTGAATTTTAATTCGCAATTCCTGGAAGGAAGGAAACGCTTCAGCTAATTCTTCTGAGATAGCACGGACCAATTGGATGGTATTGTCTTCACTGGCATGAGGTATATCTCTTAGACTTTGTCTGATCAGAAAATAATAGGATCCTACACGCTTAGGATCAGATAGCAGCCAATCATAAAATTCAATTCCCCATTCAGATTCATCCTCATCCTGCATGGCACCACGATAATACTGGCCTCGCTGATTGACCCAACCATTATCTGTGTTGCGCAGATAGCGGTCTAGTTGATATTGCTTGAGCCGTGATTGTGCATTGGACTGGTCCCAGAATTCATCATTTGGTGTACCTGCCAGAATCTGACCGAGGAAGATGTGTTTCTTTTCAGCGAGTGAGGCGACTTCATCTTTGTACCGGGCATGTTGATAGCCTGATTTTGCTCCCCCGCATGGATCCCGTGCTTCTCTAATGGTACCGTCTTTACAAAACCAACGTATGTCTTTATAAGGGCCCCGGCTGTCAGTCTTATACCGGGCAATCATGGCTTTTATTTGGGCTGCATCAAAATCCTGACCCTTGGCATGAAAAGATGAAAGTACAACCAATAGGAGTATTGGAAAACCGAAAAATCGCGTACTGTAGCGATGCAAGGCAGCCAGGAGTGGTTGTGCTGAGTAAAGAAAGTTGGGCATACGGTCTGAAATAGTGGTTAATACGGTTGGAACAGAGTTTTCATATAGACTAAACTTACAAACAGACTCGCTATTTGTTTGTTTCGCTAACAAATCTCAACTTAATAATAAAATAATCATCAACATGTGGAATGAGGTTTAAGCCACTTCTTCCAGGACTCAGGTAAGGTGAGATGAAAAGAAGAGATAATGACACCTTGCTTTCCGGAAACAGAATTTATTTGGTCAGGTTCATTCTCACAAAACGCAATAAATGCAGCCAAGTCATATTTATTTACCAGCTCTTATCATATTTGGATTAAACATTTTTTCTTGCAAAAAAGATGAAAGTCCTTCGGGTTGTTGCGGCACTCCTTCCATTGAGGCCTCATTTGGAAATGCAACGATATTTGTTCCGAATATATTTACTCCGAATGGAGATGGTATCAATGATCTCCTGCAGGTGTATGGTGATTCCATCCGAATCATTTCTAATCTTGAGATCACCACCTCGAATGGTATAGTGGTCTTTTCAGCTATGGATGTTTTTCAAAACGATCCGGTAGCAACCTGGGATGGATATGTGAATGGAATTAAACTGGAAGGATTATTCGATATCTCCGTCACCTCAATGGCAGAAGATGGTACTATAAAAATCTTTAAAGGTAAAGTGTATAACTACCCTTGTGGGGATGCAACATTCCCTCATCCTGTAAATACAAACGATTGTCACTTTCCATCACAAGTTGATAATGGAGTATACAATCACAATATCCCTTCCGGAGAAAATTCGGATTGCTTTGAATAATTGATGTCGGATCGAAACAGAATGCAAAAACTCATTTCCTTTTTTGAATCTATAGGATTTAATGGCACTGATCTGGAGAAGAGCGTTTCCGCTTTTGAATACAAAGTTTTTCAAAGAAATGACTTTGTTGTAGAGGCGGGAAAAACAAGTAAGCACATCGCACTTGTAGAAAGCGGACTGTTCCAATATTATGTCATAAAAGATGGTGAGGAGCGCACTACGTATGTATCCGTTCCAAATACATTTCTCGCCTCACTGCTCAGTTTTGTGAGTGGGACACCATCACTTGAAAATGTGCGGGCACTGACGCAGGGTAGTCTTTTCATGATTTCAAAAATTAATCTCAAAAGACTTGTCAACGAAATACCTGCCTTTAAGGATTTCTATATTGATCTCCTGGAAAGGTCAATTGTAGGTATCGATGCCAGTCGTCATGACCTGATTGTGCTGACGGCAGAACAGCGATATGCACGTATGTTACAGGAAGAACCTCACTTTTTGCAACAAATACCCCTTCTGCATCTTGCTTCCATGCTGGGTATTACTCCGCGCCACCTGAGCCGGATTCGAAAAAATCATCAATAATCCATTATTGGACATTTGTCCGGTGCTACTAAGCAGCCGGATGAGACTTTTGCATCGTCAAACAAAACAAAGACGATATGAAAAAATTAATGATGATGGCCATGATGATTTTATTTATAAATCATCTGCAAGCGCAAAACAAACTTTCCGGTCACGAACTTAGCATTAACTTATTTAGAAATCCATCCATTGGTGCTGAGTATAGATTTGGAAACATCTCCTTTCATGGTGGATATTATCCTACTGCATTTGATGCAGGAGAAACAACGAGCTTTATAAAATTGGGTATGAGTGTATGGTTTCTTCCTGTAGGGAAAAAAGAGAATCCATCTTCGTTTTATTCCGGTGCTTCTTATCTGCGCGGATTGAACAGAGCATATGAATCAAAAAATGCAATCGGTGTTGAAGGCGGATTCCGATGGATGGTCTGGAAAGGTCTCAATCTTAGAATAGGAGCAATTGCCGTAATGGCAAAAGACGAGTCGTTTAAAATTAATCCAACACCTGGCGTCAGTTATTCTTTCTATTTTAAATAGCATTAATCATGAATACTTATAAAGCCATTGGTAAATTATTGATACTGGGTGCGGTTGCTGTCTTTATACCCTATACTCTATTAACCATCATCTTTGAATATCCTGATATCCTGCGGCAGGAGACTTCAGTGATCCTTACTAAATTTTACGATGGGGGAAGCAAATTGATTTGGACCTGGTTTGCATTTGCTGTCGCAGGACTTCCATTGTTGCCGGCTTACATCTTGCTGGGCCAAAAATTAGAAAATCAATCATCCATTGTGCGGGTTGCCACAACCATAGGAGTCATTGGACTTATTGTGCAGATGGTCGGATTATTACGCTGGACATTTGTGATCCCGGTGATCGCAGATGCTTTTGTTAAAGCACCTGATGCTTCAATACAAGCCGCTGCTGTCATGGCTTTCAAAACAATCCATCAATTTGGAGGAGTTATTCTTGGCGAACATTTAGGACAGATCTTTACCATCACCTGGACAATCCTGATGACTATAGCTTTTTCAAAACTTAGGATTACTTCTCGCTGGATTAATTTGCTTGGATACATCTCTTCATTTATTTATTTGCTCGCTCAGTCAGAATTATTGCAAACAATCATGCCTTCATTTCCGGTTTGGGATCTTGCAGGCTTTATCGGGAGTACGTTGTGGCTTGTTTGGTTGATTGTCATCGGAATCCGCCTGCAGGGGGTGAGAGGTGAGAGGGTGAGAGGGTGAGAGGTGAGAGGTGAGAGGGTGAGAGGTGAGAGGTGAGAGGTGAGAGGTGAGAGGTGAGAAAAGCAGAATAATAATTTGAAATTTTTTAAATACTAATTTGTATATTGGTTTATCAGAGAGACCAGCAGAAGGGGCGGTTATTTCAATTCTGATTTTTTTTGCATACTTCCAATCCACCTATGGGAACAACCAGCTACCCATCGATAAATGAAATATGGATGTTAGAACCCAATCTGATTTCGTAAATTAAGAGTAGATTTTATCCGGATGGATGCCCTTTGTC
>JALYSC010000011.1:6058-12504 GCA_030855005.1 Bacteroidota bacterium
CACCAAAAATTATGTCATGATTGAGGTCAATCAAAAAGTCTTCTTCCGCGCCCTCGGAACTACCTACAAAGTATTAAGTCAATCTGTCAATGGAACAACTGCAATTGTTGAGCACACCCTGGAACCCAGAAGCATAGGCGCTCCCATGCACAAGCATACACATGAAGATGAAATCTCCTTTGTGTTGGAAGGTGAACTCTCAGTGATCCAGGATGGTGTAGTTCAAAAAGCAGGACCGGGTGAATTCATTGTTAAGCCAAGGGGAGTTTTTCACACATTCTGGAATGAGGGTGATCAACGAAGCCGGTGGATGGAGGTAATCACTCCCGGAAATTTTGAAAACTACTTTGCGGAGATAGCACCATTCCTGTTGCCCGGCCAGCCACCACAGATGGACAAAGTTCGTGAAGCTGCGGCTAAATATGGATTGATAATAGATCCACTTGCAGCCGAAGCAATTATCATGAAGTACAACCTGAATCCTATGGCATAGGCGATTTAACCTGAGTGCATCAGTAAATTATTTAAATAATACGGGTGAAAATTTTCCGGTATTGCTTCAAAACATGTTTTCAACTTCTCATGCACACGTATTTAATGCGCAACTGAATGTCAACATTTCGGTGTCTTTATATTAAATGGACGAGAAAAATTTCCGCAAGACTAAAATTAGATCTCCATAAATTAACACATATCATTACCATAATTATCCCATGCCAACATTTGATTAATGAATATAGAATCTCATAGAATGTTTACTTTACCCTAATGACTCAATTCAAATTATCTACTGTTCTGGTCACAGGTTGCCTGTTCCTTCAGTCTTTTTTTACACTTGCTGCTGAATATCCTACTCTTCCCCAGCTATATCTGCAGACTCCTTTTACATTACCTGACAATGGACAGTTGTTTGAAGTGAACACCAGTGCTGCATTTCAATCTGCGCTAAACACTGCAGAGTTAGGAGACATTATTGAGCTCCAGGCGGGGACTACCTATACAGGACCGTTTACGTTGCCTGAGAAAACATCAGGGGAGGGATGGATTTATATTATCACTTCGGCTTATAAGAACTTGCCTGCGCCTTGTCAAAGAGTGAGTCCAGATGATACTGACCATATGCCTAAGATCATTGTAGCCTCCGGCAGTGGTGGTACGATCAATACAGCATCACGCGCACACCATTATCGTTTTGTCGGAATTGAGTTCGCCCCCAAAGCCGGACATTTTGTTTATAACATCATCTATATTGGCAACAACGAGACGACTGCGGATGCGTTGCCTCATGACCTGGTATTTGACCGGTGTTATATACACGGCGACCCGGGAGCCGGGAGCAGAAGAGGTGTGCTCATGAATGGAGCATCTATTACCATAATCGATTCCTATATCTCGGATTGTAAAGAGGATGGCGCGGATAGTCAGGCGATTGCAGCTTACAGCACAACGGGTCCCCTTAAGATTGTAAACAACCACCTGGAAGGTGCGGGAGAGAATGTCATATTCGGTGGTGCGGATCCTTCCATCCCGGATGCTGTGCCCTCGGATATTGAGATCCGTAATAATTTATTTTGGAAACCCCTTTCATGGATGGATGAATCATGGGATATCAAAAACCTACTAGAGTTTAAAAACGCGCAACGAGTGCTGGTGGAAGGGAATCATTTTGAAAATTGCTGGCCCAACGCCCAAAGTGGATTTGCATTATTATTAACTCCTCGCAACCAGAATAACACTGCCCCCTGGTCTGTCGTACAGGATATCACGATTCGGTTCAACACCTTTGACAATATTGCGCAGGGAATTAATATGTCAGGATATGACGCCCCTAATATAAGTCAACGGACTTCACGGATCCTCATTCAAAACAATGTATTGAATGTCAATAATCTTGGCTCAGGCGGTGATGGTAGATTATTTCAGGTACTGAATGGACCCACAGATGTCATCTTTGATCACAATACGGGGTTTTGTACCAATGCATACATGGTCTCGGATGGCTCGCCTAAAACGGATTTTTTTGTTTTTCAGAATAACATCGTCACTCATGCTAACTACGGATTTATAGGAAGTGGTACAGGTACTGCGAATACCACCTTATCAATGTATTTCAATCCCAACTGGGTGGTCACTCACAATGCGGATATTGGCGGCTCGGCTAATGGCTACCCTGCCGGTAATTTTTTTCCTGCCAATATTGCTGCAGTAAAATTTGTGGATTACGCAGGAGGAGATTATCGCTTGCAGGCATCAAGTCCATTTAAGGATGCTGGCACTGACAATAAAGATCTTGGCGCAGATATAGATTCAATTGCATTGTTGAGCAACTATGTGTGCGAAATGCAAACTATGTTGGAGGAAGCAAGATCAGCTATGAATAACATTCATTTATTTCCTGTCCCGGCAGATACATACGTTCAGGTGCAAAGCAATGATGATAAAAAATTGTCTCCGCATATTTTCATATTTGATATGATGGGACAAAAAGTGTTGTCGGCTAAAATCACATCACCGGGCGAGGCGATTGATATTTCCAGACTTCCAAATGGATTTTATATCCTTCAAGCACAGGAAGGGAATATTTTGTGGTCAGGAAAACTTGTGGTAACGCATTCCCATTAAATTCATTCGTTGTTGGTCTCGTAACAATCGAATTCTCATCAACTGTCGCAGCGGGGCAGTATACGATTTACAAAAATCATTTTACTGGTGACAACCAAATCTGGAATGACAGCAATAAAAATGAATTTCGATCATGTAAAATTTTTCAGGATTCCATACACTGACTTCGCCGCGTCATCCCATGAAAACTTTTGTACTCGTTGATGACCTGCCTGAGATAAGCGACTGCGTAGATCGTGATCAAAAGCTACATTTTTCAGATGGGCTACCAGCGCATCGATGTCTCCGGGATCAAAAAAGAGAGCTGCATCTCCGGCAATCTCAGGAAGCGAAGCAACATCACTGCAGATCACAGGCGTTCCGCTTGCCATTGCTTCTACAACAGGCAATCCAAAACCTTCATAGCGTGATGGATAAATAAGTGCATGCGCGCTGGCCATAAAATTTCGGGCTGTTTCCGATTCAATGAAGCCCGGCAGATGAATGACTTCCTGCCATTTACTATTCTCTACAGCTTTAAATACTTCTTTAGTATACCAGGAAGGACGACCTGCTATCACCAAATGGAAATCAGATCCTGTATCGTTTTTGAATTTTTCAAAGGCACGAACAAGGGATAAAATATTTTTCCTTGGATGAATGGCGCCCAGATATAAAAAGAAAGGTTTTCCATCGATGTGTTGATCACGTACATCCTGTGCTGCTTCAGGTGTAATGGGATGATACTTTTTTGAAACCCCATTATAGACCACAGAAATTTTATCAGGATCAACACCGTAGCCTGCAACAATTTCTTTTTTGGAAAATTGAGATACGGTAATGATGTGATCTGCATCTTTAATATATATCGGCATCCATTGGTCATAAAATCTCCGGATACGCGGCTTTACATGCAGTGGATTGCGAAGAAAAGCAATGTCATGCACCATGGTAACAGTCGGAACTTTTAGATTTTTTGGAAGGAAACCATCCGGGCTGAAAAAAACATCCGGTGACATTTTTATTACATGATGCCGCACGGGTTTGTCCATCCAGTACCGGATTAGTATGGGCAGTCTCGCGGGAGGAAAAAAAGAATGCCCCTTTACCGTCGAACCATGAATAAATGATTTATCAAACTCCCTGTCAAAATAGTAATCAAATTGATCACCGGGATGCGTGTGTACTATTCTGCTCATGATCTCATGCGTCACTGTGCCGATTCCTTCGAGTCGGTCCTTCATCATGTGCCTTGCATTGAGTGAGATATGCATATAGTAGCGTTGTTCGCAAAATAACAAATTGTAACTATCGAATGGCTGTTCCACCACAACATGCTCATTTCTATAAGCCTATTACTGAAAAACCAATAAACTCTTTTGTAACTGACCCTGTAAATACCGTAATTAGCATCTCATAAGCAGAATCCAGATGAGTGAAACCCGAAAAACAGATGTATTGATTGTAGGATCCGGCATTGCTGGCCTGACCTGTGCCATCAAAATTGCAATGGCACGTCCTGACCTCACCATCACAGTAATGGCGAAAGGAAGCCGCGATGAGAGCAATACACGATATGCACAGGGAGGCATCGCCGCTGTCTGGAATACAGTAGACGATTCCGTTGAAAAACATATTGCTGATACACTGGACGCCGGAGATGGACTCTGCAAGGAAGACGTTGTACGGATGGTAGTTAGTGAAGGACCTATCCGCGTAGAAGAATTAATTGATTGGGGAGCACACTTCGATAAGGAGGAAGGTGGCCAGTACAACCTTGGACGTGAAGGTGGACATACTGAAAATCGAATCCTGCATTATAAAGACATCACGGGATGGGAAATCGAAAGAACTCTTGTGGACAAAGCAGCAACACTTGCTAATATTAAAATCCTTGAAAATTGTTTTGCGATTGATCTGCTGACACAACATCATCTCGGGTATAATGTAACCCGCATGAATCCTGACATTGATTGTTATGGAGTCTATGCACTTGACAAACATAATCTCGATGTAGAAACACACCTTGCCCGATTAACAGTACTTGCTACTGGTGGAGCTGGTCAAATCTATAGGGCTACTACAAATCCCATCATCGCTACTGGTGATGGCATGGCTATGATGTATCGTGCTAAAGGCAGGATCAGTAATATGGAGTTTGTACAATTCCATCCAACTTCCTTATATAATCCCGCTGTTGAAAGCCAGGCATTTTTAATTTCAGAAGCTGTTCGTGGATTTGGTGCCATACTTCGCACGCTTGATGGCGAGGAATTTATGCATAAATATGATGAGCGTAAAAGTCTTGCTCCACGTGATATTGTAGCACGAGCCATTGACAATGAGATGAAAGTACTGGGTGATGAATTTGTCTATCTCGATTGCCGGCACCTCGATATGGAAGAATTTAAAGTACACTTTCCAAACATCTACGATAAATGTCTTGCAGCAGGTATCAATGTGAAGACCGCAATGATCCCTGTCGTACCTGCATGTCATTATTTCTGCGGAGGTATACTCGTGGATAAACAAGGTCGCACTTCCATTAACAGATTATATGCGGCAGGAGAATGCACTGCATCAGGATTACATGGTGCCAATCGTCTTGCTTCTAATTCTCTGCTTGAAGGATTGATCTACGGCCACAATATTTCGGAAGAAGTTATTAAAACGGTTGATGAATTTAGTTTTAAAGAAGGTATCCCAGATTGGGATGCAATGGGTACCACTGACCCAAAAGAAATGGTCCTCATCACACAAAGCTGGAAAGAATTAAAAGACATCATGAGTAGTTACGTAGGTATCGTGCGTTCGAATGTCCGTCTCAAAAGAGCTTTAGACAGATTGTATTTACTATACGAGGAGACAGAGACATTATACAACAGTACCACACTGTCTCCTCAACTATGTGAGCTGCGCAATCTCATCACGATTGCATATCTCGTCACACGTAGTGCTTCTATGCGCAGGGAGAGCAGAGGATTACATTTTACAACAGATTATCCGGGTCAGTTGGATCATCTGGAGGATACGTTGATGTGACCCTTCGATACCATACGCTCATCCATTTCCAGGCTAAGGGCAAGGAATGTGAGAGCGTAAGAGAGTGAGAGCGTAAGAGAGTAAGAGCCTAAGAGAGTAAGAGGGTAAGAGGGTAAGAGAGTAAGAATTAAATTAATCGAGAGGATGAGATTGGTAGTGTTAATCAATCGGTCCCTGAGCTTCAACTCCAGTTATCCACAAAATATATGTGAATTCCACAAAAAGAAAAAAGAAGCAAAAAAGAAAATGCAGAAGATGATAATGATGATATGTTCTTTGTGATTGCTTCTGCAAGTCTAAAGGTTTGTCGAAGGGACGAAAAAAAAGTAAACTCCATAGTCATTTTCTCTTGTCGCCGGAGCTATCCTTCGGCAAGCTCAGGAACCGCGTTAGTAGTTATGAAATCCAAGCCATTTTCGCAGAGAAATTTTTAGTCGTAAAGACTGGTATGAATTCGACACTTCAACAAGTTCAGCGCACCGCACGTTCACGACAAGTCCGGCATCTAAAAGTCAAATCAAAAGTCTCACGCCCCAGCGTGATGGCGCCTCAGGCGTTCACAAAATCCAAAATCATTAGGATCTTCCCTTTACGTCAACCTTCAATCGGTGGTCGCGGTTAGCAATTTCCCAAGTGGTGTGGAAGGCAAGACGGGCAATGGTCTCAGCCTTTTCATAATTGATTTTATCGGGCGTATCGGTGGGACGATGATAGTCTTCATGGACGCCTGAAAAATAAAAGATGGAAGGAATACCATTTTTGGCAAAGTTGTAATGATCTGATCTGTAGTAATACCTATTTGG
>JALYSC010000011.1:12520-16269 GCA_030855005.1 Bacteroidota bacterium
TGTAATCTAGATCCAGCTTAGTGTATTGTTTGTTGACATATTCGTTGATCTGATGAAGTTCACTACTGAGGCGGTCGGCACCGATCACGTAAGTATAATTTGAATTATCGTGTGTGGCGTCTGTACGTCCTATCATATCTATATTGATATCAGCTACTGTCTCCGATAGTGGGAATACAGGATGCTCTGAATAGTATTGCGAGCCTAATAATCCTTTCTCTTCGCCTGTAACCAATAAACAAAGTACACTCCTGCGCGGGCCTTCATTATTGGATTTGGCAATAGCCATCGCTTGCGCAATCTCCAATACAGCAGATGTGCCTGAGGCGTTATCATCAGCGCCAAAATAAATATCTTTTCCGCGCTTGCCGAGGTGATCATAATGAGCACTCACTACAACGACTTCATTTTTTAGGATCGGATCACTTCCTTCAATAAAGGCCAATACATTTCTTCCGGGGGTAGACTGGACTTGTTGCACCGGTGTAAGTTCTATATCAACAGGAATATTTGTTGTCTTGGAAATGCCATTTGAAGTGATCTTGTTTCTGAGTTTAATAATCTTACCGCGCTTCTTCCCAATAATTTCTTCTGCAAGTTTTGGAGAAATCAATGCATGCGGCACAAATAATTCTTCTATATCATCCGGTGAAGTCATCTGTGTGGCTCCTGATAAAAAATATTTCCTTGCGTTCATGACATGATCTCTCAACTGATCATCAATAATCCAAACAGATGCGGCACCGGCTTTTTTGGCAGCCATGATTTTCATGTTGAAATCCATAGCCCAAAGCGAAATAGAATCTGTTTTGGTAATTCTTGATTTACCCTTCGAATCACGTGGTTCACCACCATATACAAGAAGATGTTTGCCAACCACATTTTTTCCTGCATAGTCTGAGTACGCAGGATCATCAATCCCATAGCCTAAAAATGCAAGTGATGAAATTTGAATGGGTTTTTCAACAGCAGGAAAATATTGCGGAACAGAAAGAAAATCCTTAAGGTGTTCAGTCGGTTTATCCTTGACAAGTAACTGCATGGAGGTCCATTTAAAAGTGGTAAAGCTTACTTCCTGAAAATAATTATCGTCCCCGGGAACAAATGGAATCTGATAGGATAAAAATTGCTCAGCGATATAGTCCGATGCCTTCTTATTTCCTTCTGTCCCTGTCTCGCGGCCTTCAAAAGCATCTGAAGCCAATGCGTATACATGCTTTTTGATCGTAGCTGCTTCTATTGTGGCTGCATACTTAGCCGCTGCAGGCATCGGCTGCGCTCCGATTCGAAACGATACCAGAAGTATAAAAACAAAAAGGGAAAACTTCATGACCACATAAATTAGGTAACCACAAGATCGAAATCCTGTAGTAGATGAAAACGAAGTTTCTACCTAAACGTATATATCAGGCACAACTGATCTTCTCCACCCGACGTTGATGGCGTCCGCCTTCAAAATCAGTGTGCAGAAATGTATCAACCATCTCAATGGCTAGCGATTCCGAAACAAATCGTGCAGGGATCGAAATGATATTAGCATCATTATGTTGTCGTGCCAGGGCAGCCAGTTCATTTGTCCAGGTCAAAGCAGCGCGTATACCCTGATGCTTGTTGGCGGTCATTGCAGTTCCATTACCTGAGCCGCAGATGACGATGCCAAATGCAGCATCGCCCTGCTCTACACGATCAGCCACCGGATGAATAAAGTCAGGATAGTCTACAGACGCTTCACTGTCTGTACCGGCATCAAAGACATCATATCCATGATCCTGTAACCATGCAATGATGATGGTCTTGTATTGGTAGCCTGCATGATCTGCACCAATTGCAATTAGTTTTGTTTCACCTTCCATTATTCCCGAAGTCCCTGCGGAGTTGTATTGTATGGTCCGAGTAAAGATTCCATTTCCTGCGCGAAAGCATCATCCTTCATGGTTTTTGAAAGCTTCAGCATTTCTGAAATTACATTCGTAGAAAGTCTGTAGTCAAGCATGAATCCCGACTTCAGATCATCTTCATCTATTGATTCGTAAAACGCCATATACTCTGCCATTTCTTTAGCCAGAATACGCATATGTGTTTTGGCTTTATCCATCGCACCGGCACGTACATATACATTGATATGCGGCAGGTTACGTGCATCATACGGGAAATTCATGTGTGGGAAGCCTGTGAAATAAGCATCAGTCACATCGATGGCTTCCTGGTTTTTTCCTTCAGCTACCATCTTCTCTGCAGCTCTCCACATCACCATCTTTTGCGCCTGTACACTGGCACCATAACTGTTATCAACATAGAGACGCTTTTTATCAAAATTACCCCAGCGCCATTTTTGCGTCACACGATCATGCACTTTTTGAATATCCACATCACCACTACCATAGATATAAAACTCCTGTTGACTTGGTGTCATGACAGGCACAATACGTAATCCTAAACCTTCCATGCGCGTGTAATCCTGTAGATTCATCAAGCGAGATTCCTGACACGTCACGGAGAAATAAACCGGACGATCATAGATATTACTACCGATAACATCTAGTACTGCGAGTTGATCTTTTGTGATGTATTGCTTATCGAGTCCTATCGGAATTTTTGTGACAACATTTGAAGTGTCTTCAGGTCGCAACAATCCCATGGAAGCTGCACGTGTCACATCGATAGGAATGTATAAGTTATTGGATGGCAAATACGTATCAAGTTTAGTTCCCTGAATGGTTTGAGGATTATCCTTCGCCATAAAACCCAATGCCTGTTCCAAAGACATCTCTGCATTGGAACTCTTACCCGGCAGGAAGAATATCTGGTTACGTTTATTGCCACGATAAGCTTCTGTTGGAATAGTTAGCCTGATCGGAGCAGAGTCATTGACCTTACGTCTCAGTCCTTCGATATACCAATCAACAGCAATCAAACTTAGATTCACAATCCTCACATCTCTCCTTATACCTTCTACCTCCTGAGCATACCACAATGGATACGTATCGTTATCCCCATAAGTAAACATGATAGCATTCGGATCCAGGGATTCGAGGAAATTGGATGCATAATCACGGGAAGCATAATGGAATCTGCGGCTGTGATCATCAAAATTTTGAAAACCCATAATAATCGGCGCACTTAATACTAAAGCTGTAGCCAAAGCAGGTATTACTAAACCTCCGGCACTCGTACGTTTTTTAATCGCCGTATAAATGGATGGCACAGCAAGCCCAATCCAGATACAGAAAGTAAAGAATGATCCTACGAGTACATAATCCCGTTCACGCGGTTCGTTCGGCGGTTGATTCGAATAAAATATAATTCCGAGCCCGGTAAAGAAAAACAACATCAGCAACGCTGTGAAGTCTCTCTTCTGTCTTCCAAACTGAAAGACTAATCCAATGATCCCCATGATCAGCGGAATGAAAAAATATCTGTTGCGTGCCTGATTATCACGCATCGATTCGGGCATCTTATCCATATTGAAAAGTCGTGCACTGTCCAGGAAATTAAATCCGGATATCCAGTGACCACTCTTAGGATTCCAGGGTTCATTTCCTTGTTCTCCATTTTCACGACCTGCAAAATTCCACATGAAATATCTCCAGTACATCCAACTAATCTGATAGCGGAAAAGGAATTCAAGATTGAAGGCCATTGTTGGTTTTCCATTCTCATCGCCCATCCAACGTTTGTACAATGCAGGACGACTGCCATCGCTATGACTAATACGGGGGAATAATATTTTGTCTTCGTCGCGATAGATG
>JALYSC010000304.1 GCA_030855005.1 Bacteroidota bacterium
AGTAGAGCCAGAGCAGGCAGTAGTGTTGCGCGGACCAAGACTTGCAGGTATCATCAAGCAATTTATCCGGGATACTATTTGGCCACCCCTTGATTATTTGATCATTGACTTACCTCCGGGTACAGGGGATATTCAATTGACATTGGTGCAAACTGTACCATTGACAGGTGCTATTCTCGTGACGACACCGCAGGAGTTATCAGTTGTAGATGCGGTAAAGGCCATGAACATGTTATTGCTCGATTCAGTCAACGTACCCATCCTCGGTGTGGTAGAAAATATGTCTTGGTTTACTCCCGCAGAACTTCCAGACAACAAATATTATCTCTTTGGTTCAGGTGGTGGGGCTAAACTGGCAGCACTTGGTGAAACGAAATTATTGGCACAAATTCCATTAGTTCAATCCGTTCGTGAGGCAGGAGATGCCGGCATTCCGGCAGTAAGACAAGAGGGAGAACTCAAGGATAGATTGATGGCACTGGCTGCCAATGTGCATGAGCAGACTCAGGCTCGAAACAAAGCTGAAGGTCCTACACGAATAGTAGAAATCAAGACCGGAATCTGATTTCACTCCCTTTAGCTGAGGGGATTAAAGAAAAATAGTAAGGAAATCTATTCTACCTTTGTCAGGCATGTCAGATCAGGAAAAAGCTCATTTATTAATTCAGATTGAAAGCGCGTTGGACGATATACGTCCTCATCTTGCTGTTGATGGAGGAGATGTTGCTATAGTCGAACTAACTGATGAATTCACTGTCAGAATCAGATGGATGGGTGCTTGTGAAGCATGCTCAATGTCCGCTATGACAATGAAAGCAGGTGTAGAACAAGCCGTAAAGTCCCGCCTTCCTCAAATTCGCTCCGTAGAAGCCGTTAATTCTTTCCATGCCTGATATTCAGAAGGGTGGTGAATACCTCACCCGGTGGATCCGCCAACAACAGACGGTCTTGACGATTGGACTGGATTCGGATGTTTCTAAAATACCATCGATTCTGAAGGGAGATATTCTTGCATTTAATAAAACAATTATTGAGGCTACAAAGGATCTGTGTGTTTCCTACAAAATCAATTTTGCTTTCTACGAATCGCTTGGTCTCAAAGGCTGGGAAATTTTAGAGCAAACTATTCAGGCTATTCCTGACACCCATTTGATCATTGCAGATGCCAAACGTGGTGATATTGGCAATACATCTGAAATGTATGCGCGAGCAATATTTGATCATCTCGGATGTGATGCCATCACAGTGAGTCCGTATATGGGACGTGACAGTGTGCAGCCTTTTTACCGTGATGGAAAATGGGTAATCATTCTGGCACTAACATCCAATACCGGAAGCCAGGATATTCAGCAGTTAGAATTGGCTGATGGCAAAAAAGTCTATCAGCAAGTTATGGAGACTACTTCTCAATGGGGGAATGCAAACAACACAATGTATGTCATTGGAGCTACGCACCCTGAAGAAATTGGAAGAATACGATCAGCATATCCGGATCATTTTTTCCTGGTTCCTGGTCTAGGAGCGCAGGGAGGTGATCTTGATGCCATTTGCAAAGTGGGTTTAAATTCCACGGGTGGTCTGCTGATTAATGCATCGCGAAGCATTATCTATGCTGGACTTGGAAGTGATTTTGCGGATAAAGCAAGAGAGGAGGCAATTAGAATGAATTCTATAATGCAACCGCATCTTCAGGAATCGATGGCTGGCTAAATTTATCTATCTTTTTCCGGAATAATTAATACTAGATGATCAAGCGAGAAAGCGATCCTGTCATTCCGGTTATACTTATTTTATTTTCCATCTTTCTATTAGGATCACTATTTCTTTTTAAGGAAAGAATGTTATTCGTTGATCCGTGCTTTGTCAATTTCACTATTCTTAATACACACGAATTCGTCATTACCGAACATCGGTATGGAGCTTTTTTTACACAACTCTTTCCATTAATAGGAGCAGCCCTGCACCTTCCTCTACAATCAATACTGATTTCCTACTCAGCAAGTTTTTACATTTTATTTTGTGGAATTATTCTGCTGTTGCTTTTCCCTTTGCGACAGCGAGGCCTTGCAATCCTGATGAGTTTTTATTTTACGTTAATAGTTAGTGATGTTTACTACTGGCCTAATAATGAAGTTCACCAGGGAATAGCGTGGATTTTTTTATTCTTTGGCTTGATGCTTAACAATGCAAAATCCAGGAATGATTTTTGGAAATATGCTATTGCTTTAGTGACAGTATTCCTCGGCATATTTAGTCATTTTATTGTTTTTCTCCCTTTGGTATTTCTTTGGATCTATTTCGTGATAGATCAAAAGGAGTGGCAGCTATCCAGAAAAACAATTATTATTTTTTCGGGATTGCTATTAAGTCTTCTCTTTATAAAATATCAACTAGGAAAGGATGGTTGGTATGATGGTGAAAAACTTCAAGGAATTACTACAATCAATTTTCAATCCGTACTTCAAACCTTTTCCAGTGGACAGGCCAAATCAATCGGGCAACTATTTTTTACAAATTATTGGCTTGTGATTTTAATCTTGATTGTTGGAGTTATAAGTTTGATTCAAGCGAAAAAATATGTTTTGCTGATTTGGACACTTATCTCTTTAACCGGCTATTTTATCCTGACATGCATTACTTTTCCGGAAGCTTTTGGAAGAAACCTTCGCTTTTACATGGAAAGTCAATGGATGGCATTTGCGATAATTGCCTCCGCCCCATTTGTATTTTCTTTCTTGCCTATAATAAAATTGAAATACGCAGCATTGATCCTCACCAGTATTTTTTTAATCCGCCTGGGATACATTGCAGCTTCCGGATCAGTATTTCATAATCGATATCTCGCACTTGAATATGCAGTAGACACTATCCATTCATCCGGACAATCCAAAGTTGTAATCAGTAGTAATAAGTTATTGGAAGATACATTCCTCATGACCTGGGGACTACCAGTAGAATCTCTTACTTTATCAATCCTGAAAGGCTACAATCCACCAGTCACCATCAAAGTCATCCCGGAATCAGAATTTATGATGACCTCTCAGGATACATTTCTCTCCTGCTTTACCAAAATGGATATTAGAGAATTGAATCCACACTATTTCAACATTGATACTCTGAAGCCGTATCATCATTGGACGGATTCATCCATTTTATTTGATGTGCAATAGAGATATGTAGTGAAGGAAAATTGTACTACTATTAATGAATTGTGAAAAGGATTAGGTTGTTAATTCTTACGCTCTTACGCTCTTACGCTCTTACGCTCTTACGCTCTCACTTTCTTACGTTCTCACTCTCTCCCAGATGATCGGGTCAATATTCCCTCCACACAATACCACAACCGAAACATCTTCCTTCTTTCTTTGCTCATCCTTCATCGCGGCTGCCATCGCTACACCTGCAGCACCTTCTACTTTCAATCCATACTTTTCATAAAGCTGTTTGATTGCATCTCGAATTTCATCTTCAGTGATAAGAATAAACCGATCAACTAACGCGCAGCAAATTGGATAAGTAATGCTGTCCTCTTCAAGCGGACCTGCAGATCCATCAGATAAAGTATCCAGTGAATCCGGTGCCATCACCACTTGTCCTGAAAGAATACTCAGATACATTTCCGGTGAATTAATCGGCTGACATCCAACGATATCTATTTCAGGTTGATGTTGTCTAAGCCATGAAGCAATACCCGATATGAGTCCGCCACCGCCCACTGTAATATATATTCGATCGATAGCAGTTAGAGTTTCGCTAAGCTCCAACCCAATGGTTCCCTGCCCTGCAATGACCAATTCATCATTGTATGGACTAACCCAAGTGAGATGGTGATCTTGTGCAAACGTCTTGCCTGCTATTTCAGCAGATAATGAATCTCCATCTACTTCGATGACATCCGCGCCCGTGTTTCTGATCTTATTTATTTTCTGGCGAACAGCATTTTTTGGTACGAATATTTTAGCCTTCAATCCAAAAAGGGAAGCGGCTGTAGATACTCCAAGACCATGATTGCCGGTTGAAGCTGTAATTATTTCTTCGCCTGGTGTAAGTGTACTGAGTTTTGACAAAGCCCCGCGCCATTTGAAAGAACCTGTGTTTTGTTCATTCTCACATTTCAGCCATAACCCCATCTCTTCATCATGAATAAGACGTGTTGGAGTGACATGACTTCTGATGCGATGATTCGCTGCGGAAATTAAGTTTGAAAAATAGGCTGGAGAATTGACTGATGGTGGAACTGTATCAATTAGTGACATTATACAGTTGCATGAGCATTGACATGAAGGATACCTGCAATTTGCTCCACAGCAAAGTCTATGTCCTCTTTAGTTGTATTACGACTAAATGAAAAACGCACAGCCTTCCTGTCAACAGGATGTCCAATTGCCTCCAATACGTGCGATTGCGTTTCAGCACCGGAACTACAGGCACTCCCTCCACTTGCACTTACCCCAGCAATGTCAAGTGACATAATCATGAGGTCAGCATATGGTCCGGATGGAAATGATACATTCAAAACTGTATACAGACAATTATCCTGATGTCCATTGAAATAGACATCAGGACATACTGACA
>JALYSC010000305.1 GCA_030855005.1 Bacteroidota bacterium
ACTAAGTACAAGATCGGGTTTGCGAGGTAGTACTGTAACAGAAGCTGTTTTTGAAACAACCTGGCCATAAGGCAAAGCGCCTTCTTTCATATCCGTCATGACCCATTCGCCGATGGTTTTTATTTCTTTCTCCGTCATCGTTCGTTCAGAGACAAAATGACTATACGTGGGATCGGCATACCAGGGCGGCATCAGTTTCGTGGCGGTTACATACTGAATCATCTTTCCATACGAAACAACTTCTTCATAGGTAGTCAGAGGCATCGCACCAATTTCCCCTTCCTGATGACAACTGATACAATGTTTTTGAAGAATAGGAGCTATATCATGATGATATGTGATATACGAATCCTGTGCACTGAGGGCACATCCAAAACTTATGAGGAGAAAAATAAAATTACTTCGCAGCATATATCGTGATATAACATCCGACGGCAGCAGGCCATGGTGTGGCGACAGGCTGGCGGGAGATCAGCGAAGCTAACGCTAAATCAAGATCATCTTTAATAGAACTATGTTTCATTTTTCCGGGAGCATAGTATGCGCTATTGATACGACCACGATAGACGACTTGATTCGTATCGTCAGTTACAATGACCTCGGGTGTCACAGTCGCCCCTAACTCCTTTGTGACTTTTTGATCCTTATCCAGAATCGTTTCGAAGGCCAGCAGTCCATACTGTTCCTTGAAGAGCTGCGACGTTTTATAGTTGCTATTTTTTAAAGGGAAAACAATATGGAAATCAGCTTCTTTCTGATACTTATCGTAAATCAACTTCAGTGGCTTGCCCATAAAATTGCATACCGGGCATTCTTCACCGATAAAAACATACACATTTATATCTTTCTGAGCACAGATACTCAAAGAAATCAATGTCATCAGCAGTGCTAAACAATAAATTTTCATCACTATACATATTGTTAAAAAAACTTTTCAAAACTAGTGCTCTAAAAGAGACGGTCAAAGGAGTTGGTTCTGAGCCGTCTGAAAAGTATCCTCATAACGCTAAACCAACGGATGACGTTTCATAGTCTTTTGTAGAGTAAAGCAACGTGGTTCACTCCTGTTCAGTCTATTATTAACATACAACCCAGACTTCCCTTCAAGAATCTGGCCCGTTCGTCAACAGTTTTAGCAGGTTCAGGGTAAGGCAGTTAGTCTTAAAGTAATGTTAATCGTTCATTTGTTCTGAAATACGTGCAGATGAAACTAATATTGACCTTGATAGGCTTCGTGATGTTAGCTCTTGGAGCCAGTGCTCAGCCTTGTGAAGCTTTATTCACATTTGATGCAACGCCACTCACTATACATTTTCAGGATTTGTCAACACATGGGACTAATGATCCCATAGTGTCCTGGGATTGGGATTTTGATGACGGAGGAGTTTCCAGCCAGCAAAACCCGACTCATACTTTTCCTAGTCCCGATCATTATGACGTGGTGCTTCAAATTGAAACACAAAGTGGGTGTAATTCTGTTATAGAAATCAGAATTGAAATTTGTGATTTCGGAGTCAATTACAGCTTGGGCAGTTGTAATGCAAACGGATTCGTTCCGGTATCGATCAATATCACGGACATCTATGATAATGCAAATGAAATTGATGTCATTCTCGATGGCCAAAATGTACCAGGAAGTCCATTTCAAATAGCAGGTGATGAACCTGTCTTTGTAACTGCACTTGTACCTGGGAATGGTTTGCAACATGAGATACGAATTCAGTCACTTGACATTGAAACCTGCGGACGTATCATCAATTTTACTACAGATGATTGTTCGTCAAATTGTTTTTTAGGTTCACTCAATGTAGGATTCACAGGTGGCACAACACATAATGTAACAGTGGGCAATGATTTTTTCTCACCGCAAAGTGTAGCTATTGTACTTGGTGATGTAGTCCATTTTACGTGGCAGGGGAGTGGGCATAGTTCTACATCAGATGCTACCAGTGGTCCGGATGCCTGGAACTCAGGAGTGATAGGTAGCGGATCCACGTTTGATGTAATCATAGATAATCCAGGAGTTCATCGATATTATTGTCAACCTCATGGTGCACCTAATGGTGTGGGGATGAGTGGACAAATTCTTGCTAATTGCCCTGGAGGATCTACGATTCCTTTGCAGGTGAATTTTAATACCACCATTGCAAATCCGGCAGGTTATAATATTCTTTGGGATAATCAACCCGTTCCAGGAAGTCCCTTTCAATATACGGGAACAGGATCACAGACGAGGACAATTAATATTGCAGGTGATGGTATGGCCCACACGCTCATCGTGCGTGATGTTGCAGATCCTTCATGCGATATCAGTTTGAATTATAATGCACCCGATTGTAATCAGGGCGGTGGAAATCCAGTGTGTGGAATATCGGGTACGGTCGGAAATTTTGGCGGATGTAATAATAATAATGTTACAGCCACGCTCAATGTCAATGTAACAAATGGTGGCACTGGATTTAATGTTAGCATTGATAATGGTGCAAATACATTCTTTGCTTATACCGGCAATACAACCATAGTTACTATAACACTTCCGGGTAATGGTGCAAGTCATTCAGTAAGGATTACAGACAATGTAGATCCCACGTGTACTTCAATTATTAACGTAACCACTCCAAATTGTAGCTTGCCTTGCAGTATTACTAATTTGTCTGCAGTGGCAGCAGGTGGAGGGTCTGGTGGTATCACGCACACAGTGAATGTGCAGGACTTTCAATTTAATCCAAATGTCGTAAACATCACAGTTGGTGATGTGGTCCAATGGGTATGGACTGGTGTAATACCACATACATCTACTTCAGATGCTGCATCCGGTCCTAATAGTTGGAACAGTGGGTTGCTCAATAATGGAGCCACTTATACAAGTCCTGTTTTAGCAGAAGGAACTCATCCCTATTATTGCGTACCGCATGGTGCGCCGGGTGGTGTTGGTATGTCAGGAACCATCTTTGTATTGCCACCATGTAATAGTCAGGGTGAGACTCCAGTGCAGATTTCATTTAATATTCAAAGCAACGGGACACAGGGATTTCAGGTGCTTGTTGATAATGTTGTAGTTGGTACATTTCCATATGTAGGTGGCTCAGCACAATCTGCATCTGTATTAGTAGCAGGTGATGGTATGTCACACACGGTAATGGTAAGAGATGTTGCAAATCAATCCTGTAATGCAACTACTAACGTTACAACTTCAAATTGTAATGGAGGTGGAAACCCGACCTGCAGTATCACAGCAACCATTGGCAATTTTAGTGGTTGCAACAATAATAATGTCACCACTCCCCTGACGGTCAACGTGACGAATGGCGGTACCGGTTTTAATGTAAGTATCGATAATGGTGCCAACCAATTTTATGCTTATACAGGAGGTATTACAACAGTTACAATTACTCTTCCTGGCAACGGAGGAAATCATAGCGTTAAGGTAACCGATAATGCAGATGTTGCCTGTACAGTCACTATCAATGCAACAACACCTAATTGTAGTTTGCCTTGCAGTATTACAAATTTGACAGCAACGGCGGGAGGTGGAGGATCAGGCGGAGCTACACATACTGTCAATGTAGAAGATTTTCAATTTAATCCTAACAGCATAAATATCACGGTGGGGGATGTAGTACAATGGGTTTGGACGGGAGCGATCCCCCACACGTCTACTTCTGACGTTTCCTCAGGACCGAATGGCTGGAGCAGTGGTTTATTAGGAAACGGATCAACGTACACTAGTCCTGTACTAACTGAAGGCTCACATCCATACTATTGTGTTCCTCATGGTGCACCAGGTGGAATTGGAATGGCGGGCACTGTATTTGTATTGCCACCATGTAATAGTTTTGGACAAGTCAATGTGCAGGTCACTTTCCAATCGACAAATGGTGGCGCTCAGGGATATCACGTCCTTGTAGATGGCAATAATGCAGGCACATTCTCTTACGTCCCCGGAACTTCTCAATCAGCAAACGTTCTCGTAGCAGGAAATGGACAGGCTCACACCATTGTTGTACAGGATGTAGCGAATAACCCTTGTAATGCTACAGTCAGTATCATCACCCCGAATTGCAGCGGAGGAAACGCACAATGTTCCGTTACATTAACTCCTGCAGTATCAGGAGGATGTTCCGGCGGACAGGTTAGCGTATTGTTGCATGTAAGCGCAGTGAATAATTCAACCATGTATAGTGTCACTGTAGATGGACAGGCTGCAGGTACATTTAATTATAGTAACAATTCTGCTGCTGTCAATATTATAGGAAATGGACTATCTCATACCATCGTTGTAACAGATGGTCAGGATCCTGCATGTACAGCAACGGCCTCAATAATTACACCGAATTGCTCTGTACCATGCGGAGTCATTATTCAACAAATTGCCTTTGGCACAAATGGATCACATACCGTCCAGGTACAGGATTTCCAATTTTCTCCTGAAGAAATAACCATCAATCTTGGTGACACATTAAATTTTGTGTGGACTGGTGTCATTCCGCATACTGTAACATCAGATGCTCCGTCAGGACCTAATGCATTTAATTCTGGTTTATTAAGCAATGGATCTACC
>JALYSC010000012.1 GCA_030855005.1 Bacteroidota bacterium
TAAATTATGTTCAACGTTCTATCCGTGCCTGGCAATTTTCACTTTTCCTTTCAGAAGGCGTAAGTGTGCGGGAAAAGATGACGATGTTTTGGCATAATCACTTCGTTACCTCAGACAGCAATTATGCCAAGCTTACATATCAGTATATCAAGCTCCTTCGCGATAATGCCCTTGGCAATTTCAGAACGCTGGTAGAAGAAATCACTGTCAATAATCTCATGCTTCAATATCTCAATGGCGCTGCGAGTAATAAAAATGCCCCTAATGAAAATTACTCCCGCGAACTATTAGAGTTATTCACTATTGGAAAAGGGATTCAGGCAGGACCGGGAGATTATACCAATTATACCGAAGAGGATATTAAAGAAATGGCCAGATCCCTGACCGGCTGGACAGTCAACAATGCGGCCATACAAGCTGCCGGTCCTGCACCATCTGCGGTCTTCAGACTTAATCGCCACGACACCGGCACAAAGACTTTGTCTCATCGCTTTGCCAATACAGTCATCGCTAACGGTAATGAGATGGAATATAAAACCGTCATCGATATCATCCTGCAGCAGGATGAAGTATCTAAATTTATGGCGCGAAATTTCTATCGGTGGTTTGTGTACTACAATATCGATTCGGAAGTTGAATCGTTAGTAATCGAACCCCTGGCAGCTATTTTCAAATCGAATAATTATGAATTAGCACCTGTGTTGGAGACTTTATTTGCCAGCGAACATTTTTATCATGAAAATGCAATTGGTGCTATGATCAAAAGCCCGATTGATTTTACAGCCTCTGTTATCAAGCCATTTGAAGTTGAGATCAATTTTAATCAAAACCAAACCTACCAGTTATGGCTTTCGCTGCATGGACTTAATCAGGCTTTGCAACAGGATGTGTACTCACCACCTGATGTTGCTGGTTGGAAAGCCTATTACCAGGATCCGGTTTTCTACAGGTATTGGATTAATAGTGTAACACTTACCATCCGACGCGCGCTCTCTGACGGGATGGCAGCTGGTGAAATCGATGTATTCAACCGCCCATGGGGCATTGATGTACTGAATTTTGTAGGTGGCATTCCAAATGCATTGGATCCAAATCTTATGATACAGGGTATACTGGATATTATTCTTCCTTATCCATTGACGGAGGAACAATTAGTTGCTCTCAAAGAAACCCTGATCCCGGGATTGCCCGATTTTGAATGGACCATAGAGTACGGACAATATCTTAATGATCCATCCAATGACACTGTGAAAATGGCTGTTGAAAATCGACTCCGCTTGTTATTTATTTCCATTTTAGCTCTTCCTGAATTTCAGTTACAATAATCCTACGACCTCCCAAACAATTGATTATGAAACGGAGAAATTTTTTACGCACCGGTGCTTTGACAACTGTTCCTGTCATGCTCAATGGCATGAAGTTAGGAGCAGTACCATTTCCTTTTATGATGACCCAGGGACCCGACAATGATCGCGTTCTTGTACTCATCCAATTGAACGGTGGTAACGATGGACTTAATTGTGTCATACCTATTGATCAGTACAGTGCACTAAGTGCCGTGCGTCCCAATATTTTAATACCGGAAGCCAGTGTATTAGATATTGAGTCAGGTCTCGGACTTCACCCTGCTATGCTCAAGATGCAGGAATTGTATCTCGACGGTAAGATGAGTATTGTCCAGGGCGTCGGTTATCCTAATCAGGATAGATCCCATTTCCGTTCGACAGATATTTGGACCAGCGGATCTGCAGCAACAGAATACATCACCACAGGTTGGCTTGGAAGATATTTTAATAACGATCATTCTGATTATCCAACAGGATATCCGAATGCAGAATATGAAGCTCCATTCGCCTTGACGATGGGTTCTCTTGTTTCCGAGACATGCCAGGGCCCACTGACTAATTTTTCTTTGGCCCTGAATGATCCTTTTGCTTTGAAGCCACTGGCAGAGGGAGAGGCAGGTAATTTTCCCGATAATAATTATGGTAAAGAATTGCGCTTCCTGGTTGATGCCATTGCGCAAACAAATGCCTATTCCGATGTGATCCTCAATGCTGCTGAAGGTGGAAGCAATCAGGTAACCTATCCTACCGACAATAGGCTGGCTGGACAATTAAAGAATGTAGCACTTCTGATTGCAGGAGGATTAAAAACAAAAGTATACATAGTATCGCACGGTGGATTCGATACACATTCTGGACAGGTTGATGCAGATACAACACTGGGGGATCATGCAGATTTACTAAGGCAATTGTCTGAAGCAATTTCTTTATTTCAGCAGGATCTCAAACTTGCAGGTAAAGATGAAAAGGTGTTGACTATGACCTTTTCTGAGTTTGGCAGACAGATCCGTTCTAATGATAGCATGGGCACAGATCATGGTACAGCAGCTCCGTTGATGATGTTTGGTTCTTGTGTCAAGCCCGGTGTATTAGGTGATAATGCACAAATCCTGGTTGATGCAGATCCACAGGAAGGTGTAGCAATGCAATATGATTTCAGATCAATCTATGGGACTGTTCTAAGAGACTGGTTAGGCATGGCTGAATCAGATATAATCGAAATCCTTAATCCTGACATTCAATTCCTTCCATTGATAGAAGGTTGTTCAATTTCAACCGCAATCCAAAATGAACTATTCCTTGATGTTCATTTTAAAATTTATCCAAATCCCGTTGTCACATTTACCAATATTGAATGGATCTCAAGTGGTGATGCATGGACAGCAACGCTCCTTGATAAATGGGGTCATGAGATCACGAATTGGTCAGGAGGTAAAGCATCCAGGAAGGTCGTCTCGCATACGTTGCAGATTCCGATGATTCCGTCAGGGCATTATTATGTGCATCTGAAGCAGGGGAACCAGAGTGTGACGAAAGGGATTGTGGTGAGAGTGTAAATCGAGGTAAGCGTAGGCTACTCCTGCGCTCTCTAAGTTTTGCGTAGGCTAAACCAACGCTGAACAGTATTTATTTCGGAAGATGGGCAAGAGGCCGCTGAGCGAAAAAAAGAAAGAACTGTTGATTCAGCAAATCATTGGGCATAAGAAAAAGCTGTTAGAACAGATGTGACTTGTCGAAGCGCCGACTTAGTTCGTAATCACTACTTGTTCATCAGTCAGCAAATCTTGATTCTGCATACGTCGATATACCTGCGCGACGGTGATTACATCTTTTTCACAATAAGCTTTGATTTTTTCCAAATCATTTTCTTCCCAGTAAGTGATACCTACTTTGGAGCCATCAAGATTTTCTTTTGGTGAGGGGATTCCAAGTGTGTATGCGAGCAGGTCAAGTGAAGTATAATTTTTATAATCGCCAAATTTCCAAAGCTCAAGGGTATCACATATGAATTTGACTTCCCATGGTTTTTTACCACTGATGTTAAAGAGTTGTGGTAATTCAATATTGTGGATAGTCATGCGACGACATAAATAGGGGATATCAAATTCACGGATATTGTGTCCGCACAATACACTTGTATTTGGATCACTGAAGTTTTTATTTAAAATAAAAACAAATGCTTCCAACACTTCTTTCTCATCATGACCATAGAAGGATTTAATTCTCAACGTCGAAACGTCATCATCTGTATGTGTGATGATGCCGGCACTGATGACAATGACTTTGCCAAATTCAGCATATATAGCTGCTTTCTCGTGGTAGCTTTTAGTAAAATCATCCATTGTCCAGACATGGTCGTCCCGTTTAGCCATGAATCCGATCTTATGTTTCCACAATCCCTGTCCACGTTCGTCCATACCGTCAAAAACGGAATATTGGGAGACAGTCTCTACATCAAGGAATAAAATTTGCTGCGCTGAAGCCATACTATTTGTCTTTACCTGGTGAATAAAAACCGTCAATATTAGATTCCGGGCACCTGAAAGGTTTCTGGAACTGTTTTCAATAAATGGTTTCCCAAGTTAATGATTTGGTATCAGAACCATGATTCCTATGACAAAATTTCAGATATTTGTCTGGCCAGATTGCCTTATCAGGCGACAGGCTCCGTCCTCTTACCTCATTATTTTCGGTTCCTGCAGATATTATACGTTCATATATAACCGTTTATCCACCTATGTCACAGTCATCACATCAAAAACTCCTGGCACTGGCCACCGTCGCCATTATAGCTCTCTTGGGACTGAGTGCCTTTCTAATTTATACCAAAGTCAACCAGGACAAACTTATCAAAAGTCAAAGTTCAGAACTGATCGAAGAAACGCGTGTCAAAGCAGATCTGGAGAAAACGTATTACCAGGCACTCTCAGATCTGGAGGAAATGCGCGGGAATAACAGCGAACTTAACGCAATGATCGAAACACAAAAAACGGAGCTGAAAAAACAAAAAGATAAAATAGATGGTCTTATCCGTACATCAAAAGATCTTGATAAAGCCCGTGAGGAAATCAGTCGTCTGCGTCAATATGTAACTGAGGTGGAAGATCTCAAAAAACAAAATGCTGCCCTCCGTGATACAAATGTCGCTTTGTCATCACAACGCAATGAGCTGGTTATCCAGGTACAACAGGAACGTCTAACTAATGAAGAATTGGCGACCGAAAAAACAACACTTACATCCAGGAATGAATCTCTTCAGCAGGAGCGTGAAATTCTTGCACGTAAAGTAGATATTGCTTCTTCTATAAAAGTTGGTGAGATCTCAGCAGTTGGATATAAAGTGCGAAGCACCGGCAAAGAATCAGACTCTAAAAAAGCTAAAGCTATTGATGGACTCAAGATTTGCTTCAATACTACTAACAACGTGATTGCCTCCAACGGAATGGAAACTTTCTATATCCGCGTTATTAACCCATTAGGAGAGGTTATGGCAATCCAGGATCTGGGCTCAGGAAATATTGCCCTGTCCAGCACCGGAGAATCTATCCAATACACTCAGTCTGTAGAGCTTGAGTACAGTAATGAACCGGTCCCTGGTTGCGTCAATTGGCAACCTGGTATCCCGTTCGAAACTGGCACTTACCAGGTAGAAATTTACAATAAAGGTTTCCTTGCCGGGAAAGGCAGTTTTACCCTAAAATAGAGCTGGACAGACCATGAATGTTACCGGCATTGCCGGATTTTGTATCAAAAGACAATTGAACTAAACAATTCAATTGTCTTTTTTGTCTTAAAAGGTCACCATGTATAGTTGGAGTTTCCGAAAATTCGATCCCAAAGCTTTTGCTGATAGTCCATTTGAAAACCTCCTCAAGATTTTCAAGGAACTGCTTATGTTCAGTTCAGGCAACGTTAGCGAGGCATTAAACTGGCTCACCAGCTGGACCGTCAATATAATCTGACCACTCCGGAATATGGGATGGCCGATTTCATCCGCGAACTTCGTGAGAAGGGGTATATTAAAGATGACGGCACAAAGCAGGGCATGCTTCCAGCTGCAAAGATGGAGCTGGAGCTTCGCCGAAAAGCCCTCGACGATGTATTTGATGATTTAAAAAAATCCAAACGGGGAGATCATAAAACGAATAGCATCGGCTTAGGAGATGAAATTAACTCCGAAATCAAACCATACGAATGGGGCGATTCTTTGGATCAGATTGCTGTGTCAGAAACGATTAAAAATGCGCATATCAATCATGGTATCGAAGAGTTCACCCTGACCCAGGAGGACATGCAAATACATGAGAGCTTTTATCAGTCGCAGATGAGCACTGTGCTGATGATTGATATTTCTCACTCGATGATTCTGTATGGTGAAGATCGCATCACACCAGCGAAGAAAGTAGCGATGGCACTGTCAGAATTGATCACTACAAAATATCCAAAAGATACGCTTGACATCATTGTATTCGGAGATGATGCGTGGCAAATCGAGATCAAAGATTTACCTTATTTACAAGTTGGTCCATATCATACGAATACTGTCGCAGGGATAGAGCTTGCAATGGAAATCCTACGCAAACGCAGAAATCCTAATAAGCAAATCATGATGATCACAGATGGTAAACCCACCTGTATCAAGATTGGCAAAAAATATTATCAGAATAGTTTTGGTCTCGATAAGAAGATCCTCACACGTTGTTTTGCATTAGCAGTAAAATGCAGGAAGCAAAGTATTCCGATTACCACTTTTATGATCGCACGTGACCCTTGGTTGGTCCAGTATGTAGATCAATTTACTAAAGCGAATGACGGCAAAGCGTTCTATAGTTCATTAGAAGGTCTTGGCTCTTTTATCTTTTTAGATTACAAGCAGAATAAGCGAAAATTTAAACATTAATGGCATTAGCAACAACACTTGGTGAACTCCGTAAAACAGGATATCAATCAAAATCAATAAAGGAAGAATTAAGAGATAACCTTATCATACGACTGCAGAATAGGCAACCGGTATTCGAAGGTATCTATGGATTTGATGATACCGTAATTCCGGATATGGAACGGGCAATTTTATCACGGCATAATATCCTTCTGCTCGGTTTGCGAGGACAGGCGAAAACACGTCTTGCTCGCTTAATGATTAACCTGCTGGATGAATATGTACCTATCATAACAGGTAGCGAACTCAATGATGATCCCCTGGAGCCCTTATCAGCATTCGGACAAAAGCTGGTGGCGGAAATGCAGGACAAAACTCCTGTGAGTTGGATTCATAGAAGTGCTCGTTATGTAGAAAAACTCGCCACTCCTGATGTATCGGTTGCAGATTTAATTGGTGATGTTGATCCGATTAAAGCGGCTACCTTAAAACTTCCCTATAGTGATGAACGAGTAATTCATTTTGGATTGATACCTCGTTCACACCGTTGCATCTTTGTTATAAATGAAATACCGGACTTGCAGGCTCGAATCCAGGTTTCGCTATTTAACATCTTGCAGGAGGGAGATATTCAGATCCGTGGATTTAAAACTAGATTACCACTTGATATTGCATTTGTGTTCACTGCGAATCCGGAAGACTATACCAATCGCGGTTCTATAATCACTCCGCTCAAAGACAGAATTGAAAGTCAGATATTGACACACTACCCGGGAGAAATAGCCACTGCAAAAATTATTACCGAACAGGAAGCATCTATCACCAAACATCAACGTGAAAAAGTATTTGTGCCTGATGTGGTAAAGAATATTCTTGAGCGTATTAGTTTTGCTGCCCGTAAGAGTGAATTTGTGGATGAGAAATCAGGAGTTTCTGCACGCTTAAGTATTACCGCACTTGAAAATCTCTACAGCACCGCTGAGCGTAGAGTATTGATCAATAAGGAAAAGTCTACGGTTGCACGTATTGCAGATTTCTGGGGCGTGATTCCTTCCATTACCGGAAAAGTCGAGTTGGTATATGAAGGTGAAGTGGAAGGTCAGTATAATGTCGCTTTACAATTGGTGAGTCAGGCAGTGAGGGAAGAGTTTCTCGAAACATTTCCTCATCCTGAGAAGATCAAAAAAGGTAAGGATCGGGATCCCTATGGTGCAATCAAAGCATTTTTTGGTGACAGCAATGTTGTGTTATTGCCCAACGATGCAGAGGATACCTATTTTCATAGGACACTAGATACAGTACCAGGCATGGACCGCATGCTTGAGTCGTACAGGATTCCCAAAGCTGAATATTCAATCTACAAAGAAATCGTGTTGCATTCATTGGCAGACCTCAATGTGCTGACCAAGGAATTGACGCAGGGTAAGATTGGATTTAGCGATCCTTTGGGTAAAATGCTCGATGATCTCGACGAGGAAGACCGCGATTAGGCTCTATTGTTAATAGTCGTCGGAATCAGCTGATTGCACTGGATGAGGAGCGGGATCTGTCGATATATAGCCGTTTTTACCAAAGCCCGCATACTATTTCAGCTATATTTGCCGCTCTTACAAAAGACTTAAAGCCAGATATTGTGGGTATTCTCATCTTCCTCATCCTCTCTTATATTCTATTGAGCATCAGCCTGTACCTGCTTTTTCCCAAAGCAGGTGTACCAGCCGTCAAAGGGTTAATTCCTGGTGTCAACTTTGCAGAATGGTGTAAACTAATTGGCCGCAAACCTTCCCACGCCTGGTGGTTGTTATTCCCTATAGTTAACATTTTTATCTACTGCGGGATGGCTGTTGATCTGGTTCGATCATTCAACAAGCTCGGATTTCTCCATAGTGCAATTGCTGTGATATATGCGCCGGTTATCTTCTTCGCTATCGCAAAAAATAAGGATGATAAATATGTTGGCCCAATTCTGCCACGAGAAGAAGAATACAAAATGCAAATTGCAGATGCGATCAAAAATAATAAGCCTCGTCATGCTGAAAAGCTGATTAAAACTAATCCATATAAAAAATCACCAGTACGCGAATGGACTGAAGCGATTGTCTTTGCAGTTTTTGCTGCTGCCTTCATTCGTATGTTTTTACTGGAAGCCTATAAAATTCCAACACCTTCCATGGAAGGATCACTGCTTGTTGGAGATTTCTTGTTTGTGAGCAAAGCACATTATGGTATTCGTACACCTATGACTGTGGCGATGTTTCCACTACTGCATAATACCATTCCCGGATTGGGCTCTGAATCTTATTTGGAAAAACCAGCACTTCCTTATTTCAGATTACCTGCACTTGAATCCATTGACCGAAATGAACCCATTGTGTTTAACTGGCCCGTAGGTGATAGCGTATATCTTTCCCCGATCCGTTCGTACACAGCACAGCAGGTTCGATCCAATCCGGATATAGCAAATGAAGTACGTAATGCAAAATTGATTACGCGTCCAATTGATAAAAAAGATCATTACATCAAACGATGCATTGCCATCGGTGGTGACAGCCTGCAGATAAAAGATCGACAGGTGCATATCAACGGAGTAGCAGTCGAAAATCCAAAGCACTTGCAATTCATGTACAGGGTCGAATCATCCAACCTAAATTGGAATAAAGTGGAAGAAATGGGAATACAGGTGCCTGCACAGAATAAACTCGGTCCATATTTTCTCGATACAGATCAGGTTGAAAAGTTGAAAAGAATGGATCCTGGTGTTAAAATTGACCTTGTAGATGTCACCGGATTTTCTTCAGGATTATTTCCATTCGATAAAGAACATTTTGACTGGACTGTTGATAACTATGGTCCCATTTATATTCCTAAAAAAGGAGCTACGGTTACATTATCGCCGGAGACGATTGCGCTATACCGTCGAGTAATTGATGTGTACGAGAATAATGATTATGAAGAAAAAAATGGTCAGTACATTATCAATGGTGTGCTATCGACCACATATACTTTTAAGCAGGATTATTTCTGGGCAATGGGGGACAACAGGCACAATTCGGAAGATTCACGAGCCTGGGGTTTCGTACCGCATGACCATATCGTAGGAAAACCGCTCTTTATATGGTTCTCTACAAAAAACGGAAATATGAACAATGGCATCAACTGGAACCGCATATTTACGTCTGCCTATAAAATGGATTAACACACTGCAACAAGAAGATTGTATTTTGGTTATGACATCCAAGACATGTACTCATGACCAAATTCTCCTTTTTGCTCATCTGCAGTTGTTTCTGGTTCTCAATAATTCAGGTGCATTCGCAGGGACTGAGTGATCTATATCTCTTTTCCATATCTGAATTGATTGCTGAGCGCCATTTACACACTCCTAAATTTATAAGTGCTTTCAATCCCCGTGGATATACCAATCAGCCCTGGTTTACTCCTATGGGAGATTTGCTCGTAAGTGTACGGAAGCATGGTGATATCCAAACAGATATTTACCAACTATCATTAAGTACAAGAAAATATACACAGTTAACAAAGACTCCTGAATCTGAATATTCACCAAGGCTCGACCCGAGTGAAGATTATTTGACTTTCCTAAGACAGGTTTCATCCGAACCAATCGATCAGCAGATATTCAAGGTAAATCTCAAGACAAAACAACTGGATCACGTAACACTGAATCTCAAAGATATCGGTTATTATACATGGATCAGTACAACTGAATTAGGATTACTAAGGATAGATGATCTAGGTCATAAATTGACCTATTACTCTACAGAATCCCACAATCATCGCAGAGTCACTTCTTCCATTGGTCGGACTTTATTGTCTGATAAAGACGGTAGCATAATCTATATTCATAAATACGACAAGGATTTCTGGTACATCAAAAAATATCATCCATCAACCTCGACCATCGATATTGTGATAAATACCATTGGACAAAATGAAGATTTTGCACTTGGTCCGGATGGCACGTATTATATGGGTAACAAACATTCAATCTATTATTTTCGTCCCGGGCTTGATAAAGAATGGAAACTTATGGAAGACCTGTTACCTTATGGGATCTCAAATATTTCAAGAATAACAATTAATCCAAATGGAAAACAATTGGTGCTCGTGTCATCGAAAGAAAGCTCATGATAAATAAATTAATGTGCTGTAGCATTGCTCTGCTTTTACTTTCCTGTTCCTCATTTAATAAACAGATCGCTGAGCATCGCGTCAAATACAAAGATGATTTTTTACACGATGAACGATCACCGCTGAAAGCTAAAGATCTTATCAACCTGGACTTTTATCCTCCTGATAAGGATGCCCGCGTTAAGGCAAATTTCCACCTGACACCGAAAGCTGAGCCATTTGATTTGCCAACTTATAGTGGCATCACCAAGTCATACAGAAAATACGGTACAGCAACTTTTTTATGGAATGGCGATTCCACATCGCTGGCTTTATATCAAAATGTCACATTGATGACTAATCCGGTATACAAGGATTATTTATTTCTTCCTTTCAAAGATGAGACCAATGGAGTGGAGACGTATGGAGGTGGCAGATACCTGGATTTTTCAAAAGAAGAAACCTCAGATGGCCATTTGACAATCGATTTTAACAAAGCGTATAATCCATGGTGCGCTTATAGTTCAGGTTATAATTGCCCCATCCCGCCAAAAGACAATCAGCTTTCCTTTATTATCAGGGCAGGGGAGCGCCAGTATAAGGGTGAGACAAAGCATTAACAGAGGCTGAAATATACATTTCGTAGCTTTGTGATC
The DNA here is from genome assembly GCA_030855005.1 of Bacteroidota bacterium. Classification (GTDB taxonomy): domain Bacteria; phylum Bacteroidota; class Bacteroidia; order Chitinophagales; family Saprospiraceae; genus Opimibacter. The sequence goes on from JALYSC010000012.1 coordinate 11,010, forward strand.
GTTTTAGAAAAAAAGATCCGGATGATTTTAGCATTACTTCTTTCCATCTTTCTGTCGCCCAATATTACTCCCACACCGACTCAACCCGTGCAGCGATGGCTTGTTGAAGTGAATTCAAATCCAGCCTGTCTGCAGCAATGGTGGCAATCAAACGCCTCTGATCAGGAAGGATTTATGATGCGTAAGCTTCCTGTGGATAATTGGTGGGTAATTCAAATTCCAGAAAACAGTCGTACTTCACTGGAGAGTATCCCCTGCGTAATACGAATCCTGGTAGATCACAAAATAAATTACAGAAATACTACCCCTAATGATCCCGGATATATCAATCAGGATGATATGGATCTGATCGGTATGCCCAAAGCATGGGATATTGCAAAAGGTGGTGTGACCTCCCGTGGTGACACTATCGTGGTCGCCGTCCTGGATGATGGCTATGAGACAACACATGATGATCTGAAACAAAATTACTGGGTCAACCGCTTCGAAATTCCCGGTGATGGTATAGATAATGATGCTAACGGATATATAGATGATTATCTGGGACTGAATGTATCTACTGGTAATGATGCTCATGCTATCAAAAGGCATGGCACCGAAGTATCAGGCATTATCGGAGCGCGTGGAAATAATAATAAAGGAATTGCGGGTGTCAACTGGAATGTCAAACTCATGGCTTTATCAGGTGCCGATTTTGAATCAGAGTTAATCGAAGCATATCAGTATATCCTTGAGATGCGGAAAAATTACCGGCTATCAAATGGACATCAGGGGGCCTTTGTTGTGGCTACCAATTTGTCTGGTGGCGTTGATTTTGAATTTGCAATTGATCATCCTCTGTGGTGTGAGATGTATGATAAATTAGGTGACGAGGGTGTACTGAGCATCGTAGCAGGTCCAAATAACTCAATATCAGTCGATGAACTTGGTGATATGCCGTCAACATGCACATCCCCTTATATGATTGCTGTTACAAATGTTGACCTCCAGGATGTGATTGTTGCGAATGCAGGCTTTGGTCCTTTAAGTATAGATCTTGGGGCTCCGGGGCACGGTTCATTCTCAACCCGGAATATGAATGATTATGGTGAATTTACTGGAACTAGTGCCGCAGCTCCCCATGTCACAGGAACAGTTGCCCTAATGTATAGTACTCCATGTGCATCTTTCCTAAATGGAATTGATACTGACCCTAAAGGCATCGCAACTAAGGTCAGGGATATCATTTTATCGTCTGCTAGAGCTAACAATTCGCTCAATGACATCACCAGGACAGGGAAACGTCTTCAGACAGATGCTGCCATGGCGGAGACTTTGGAAGGTGATTGTGATGAAACTGAAAATTCAGGTGTCAGAATCCTTTTAGCCTATCCCAACCCTCCGGAAGAAAACCAGATACAGGTTGATTTTGAGATAACTGGAGATACAACGGGTGCCTTTATCGAGCTATATACTACGACTGGAGCACTTGTGGAGCATTACGAACTTGACCAAACTACTTTCAGTGAAGGACTTGGATCAGTGCAGATCAAGACTGTCAGGCTGCCTCCAGCGATATACTTGCTGACTCTGCGAAGAGGAAAAGAAAAAGATACCGTTAAGCTGTTTTTGTATTAAGCAAGTCTTCAAATCGCTGATATATAGTCAGGTCTTCAAAATTATCTTCGGGCCGGTACAGAATAAATAGGCAGATAATTTTATCTTTGCACTCCATTTGAGGGATCGGCTTCGTAGCTTAATTGGATAGAGCACCTGACTACGGATCAGGAGGTTGAAGGTTCGACTCCTTCCGAAGTCACCAAATAGAAGGTAACTTCTTGATTTTAAACTAATTGTAAAAACAAAAAACGACAGTAATCATGTCAAGGGTATGTCAGCTTACAGGTAAAAAACCGATGACGGGCCATAAGGTCTCTCATTCGAACATGAAGACCAAGCGCAGGTTTTTGCCTAATCTGCAGAAGAAAAACTTCTTCATTCCGGAGACAGGTCAAACTGTTCAAATCAATGTATCGACTTCCGCCCTCCGGACAATCGATAAACTTGGCCTGTACGAATACCTGAAACGCCTTAAAGCGGAAGGTTTCGATACCGGAATCACATTAAAAAAGAAAGTGTAATACGTCATCATCATGGCAAAGAAGTCAAAAGGTAACCGCCACCAGATCATCCTAGAATGCACAGAGCATAAGGCTACGGGTCTGCCTGGCACGTCACGATATGTGACCCAGAAAAACAGGAAGAATACGCCGGATCGCCTTGAATTGAAGAAATTCAACCCGATCCTAAAGAAGATGACTGTTCATAAAGAAATTAAATAGTAAAAATCACTAATCATGGCTAAAGTTTCGAAAAACGCCAAAGTAGCTCAACGGGCCGCCAACGTCGGGTCCGGCAGGGATTACGTCAAAGTGGTAAAACCAGTTAAAGACCCCGTTACAGGAAAATATTCCTACAAGGAGGTTATGGTTCACAAAGACAAAGTCAAAGAGTTCTTTGCAGAGAAATAAGCAAAGAAGCCAGAACATTTATTTTCTTGCTTCATTGGAATGATATCTGAATAGTCATGACGCACTATTCAGATATCTTTATGTTATACCACGACCATCTACATGAGTTTTTTCAAAAAGTTTTTCTCTAAAGAAAAAGAACAGGACCTAGAACAGGGTCTTGAAAAGACCAAGTCCAACCTGTTTCAGAAAATTTCGAAAGCCGTAGCTGGTAAATCGAAGGTTGATGAAGAAGTTCTCGATGAGCTCGAAGCCGCGCTTATCGCCAGCGATGTAGGTCTCGAAACCACTATCAAAATCATTGAGCGCATTGAGGCCCGCGTATCCCGCGACAAATACCTCAACGTCAGTGAACTCAACTCCATCCTACGCGATGAAATTGCTGCACTTCTGACAGAAAACAATACTGCAGATCTTGACGATTTCGAAATTCCCGGAGGGAAGAAACCTTATGTCATGCTTGTCGTTGGCGTCAACGGAGTTGGCAAAACAACCACTATAGGTAAGCTTGCCTATCAATACAAACAAAAAGGTCTCAATGTCTTATTGGGAGCAGGAGATACCTTTAGGGCTGCAGCAGTGGATCAACTTAAAATCTGGGCTGACCGGGTAGGTTGCGGTTTCTTTAGCAAAGGAATGAATACAGACCCCGCGGCTGTGGCATTCGAAGCAGTGCAGGAAGGGATCAGAACTAATGCTGATGTCATCATCATTGATACTGCCGGACGACTTCACACAAAGATTCATTTGATGAGGGAATTGACAAAAATTAAAACCTCCATTAACAAATCTCTTCCAGGTGCACCACATGATGTGATGTTGGTACTCGATGCTACAACAGGACAGAATGCTATCGAGCAATGCCGTCAGTTTTCAGAAGCCACTGAAGTCACTTGTCTCACGCTGACAAAATTGGATGGAACGGCTAAAGGTGGTGTTGCATTGGGGATATCAGATCAATTCAAAATTCCAATTCGTTTCATTGGAGTAGGAGAGCGTATTGATCAGTTACAGATCTTTAATAAAAAAGCTTTTGTCGAATCGCTTTTCAAAGGAGTAGCTTCTGAAACTCCTACCGCGTAGGACACAAAAAATAAGGTGGCGTTCAATGCTGAAAACCACCTATCCTACAATTAAATGTCCAACCAAAATTCTTATCTAAATATTCCATCAGTGCTATTCAACATTGTTAATTAAGTGAACAGTGATGTTGTATCGTGTCAATTGACGTGTCTGGTTAAACTTTACTTTCTGGTAACTCAATACCTGTTTAACGTATTCACAAGCTTCACTGCTGTCACCATCAACATCCGTGACAATGACTTCATTTTTGGCATTTAAGAGAAATCCAATCTTCACATCCTGTTCGGGAATTGCCGGAAAGGAAACATCTGTCCTTCGAAAAACATTAAAAATTTGTTTCTGTAAAGCTGATAATGAACTTGTTGAAGGATTAACAGCAGCCTGTACGTCTGCAGAGAATGAGGCGACTACGAGTGACAGTAAAATCAAAATGGTTTTCATAAGGCGTAAAATTTGGTGTCGGTTCCATCTGTTGGTTTGTCATATAGACGACATAATTGGACAAGAAGTTATACCAGAGGAGTACCTTTTCGTCAAATCAGTATCATTGATCTACCAATGCATGCATAAGCATACAAATACTTAAATCATTCCTGCATAAGACCCCTGTAGACAGCTTGTTACTTATTAATTCCGAAGATTACTCCAGCTTAGCATGATATATTTCGGGTTTATCATTTATCTCCTCACTTCATTCGGTAGATGTGGAGATGTATCAAATTATATTGCCCATATTTGATCTATAGATTGGAATGAAACCTGTACTATGAATAAACTATACACGCTTGCCGGGATCATCGGCATTTCGTTCTGTTTTTTTTCATTTTCTACTAATCCACCGGATGGCAATACAGGAGCTCCAGGTGACATGTTCTGTACACAATGTCATAATCAAACTAACCCTACTCAAAATGGCACACTCACATTGGAAGGATTTCCTGATGTGATTACACCCAATGAAACTTATTCACTAAAAATCAGTAATCGCGTGACTGAAGGAACTGCTGTGCGCGGAGGTTTTCAGATGACTGTTCTCGGACCATTCAATACCAGAGCAGGCGATTTTTTAAGTCCCTCCACATCATCAGTTGTGTCGATATCCGGCGGACGTCAGTACTGGGAACATAATCCAGCGCTTGAATATCCTGACAGCAATGTTGTAAGCTGGACTGTACTGTGGAAGGCCCCCGAAATGGTCTCTGGTAGTGTCATCACCTGGTATGCATCAGGCAATATTGCAAATGGAAATTTTCAAAACACTGGTGATCGAATTATCGGAGCAAATGGTAATGGCACTGTTGTCCTCGCAGCAACAAATGATATGACGGCAAATCAAACTGTGTTATATCCTAATCCCGGAACTGATGAATTCAATATCCGGATTAATGATGCATTCATTACTGATGGAAGAGTCTCTTTTATCGATACGAACGGACGTGAGGCGGGTAGTGCTGTTATAAATGATGGAAGAATAGTTGTACCTGTTATCCCGGCAGGTATTTATATACTCCATGTAAAAGATGGAAGCCGTGTGCATAG
>JALYSC010000306.1:0-3323 GCA_030855005.1 Bacteroidota bacterium
TCCTTTTGATCTGCCTTCATACGTCCATGCAAAACAGAGATCTGATATTGCGGTCGCGGAAATATTTCCAGCATTCGCTCATATCCATCCTGCAGGTTTTCCAGATCAAGTTTTTCAGATTCTTCTATCAATGGGAAAATCACATACACCTGTCTGCCTTTAGCAATTTCACTGCGAACAAATTCATTTACACGACCGCGATGTGCTTCAGTGCGTTGGCTCGTAATGATAGGTTTCCGACCGGGAGGCATTTCATCAAGTATCGAAATGTCCAGATCACCATACACTGTCAATGCCAGTGTGCGCGGGATAGGTGTCGCTGTCATGACCAGCACATGAGGAGGATGAGTAGGGGATTTAGTCCACATCAAAGCACGTTGTGCAACACCAAATCGATGCTGCTCGTCAGTGATGGCTAATCCAAGATTTTCAAACTCAACACCATCCTGAATGACTGCATGTGTGCCAAGTAATATTTTCGTTTGACCGCTTTTTAGTTTTTGAAATAATTCAGTTCGGGCAGCTCCGGTGATACTTCCGGACAGGAAAGCAACTTCAATATCAAGACCAGCGACATACTCAGAGATCGATTTATAATGCTGCATTGCCAGCACTTCGGTAGGAGCCATTAATACAGACTGATATCCATTATCAGCAGCCAGTAACATACACATTAGTGCTACTATGGTTTTGCCACTGCCCACATCTCCCTGCAATAGTCGATTCATCTGTCTGCCTGATCCCATGTCTTTACGGATTTCACGCATCACGCGTTTCTGAGCTTCGGTTAGCGAAAAGGGGAGATGATTTAAAAAGAAAGTATTAAACAATTGCCCTACTTCTCCGAATACAAATCCTTTGATAGTTGCTTCACGTCTGACCTTACTACGCAGTAATATTAGCTGGAGAAAAAATAATTCTTCGAATTTAATTCTGTTGCGTGCTTTTTCGAGATCCTCTTTTGTAGTGGGTAAATGAATATCTCTGAAACTTTCAAACCTGGTTTTAAAACGAAGTTTCGAAATTATTTTTGCAGGAAGATTTTCGCGGATATCGTATTCATTCAGTTGACTCATCAACTGCTTTATTATTTTCCTTCTTCCCTTACTATCCAGACCGCGCAACATTAATTTCTCTGTACTGCTGTATACAGGTTCAAGACCGGTGGCCTGCATTTTTTCTTCAGTCACATCTTCCATTTCAGGATGGACCATATTATATCGGCCTTTATAATCCTGCAATTTGCCATACAATAAATACGGACGCTTCAGCTGAATCCATTGTTCAAGATCTTTTGCACGTTGAAACCAAATAATTTCTAAATCACCGGAAGCATCTTCAAATGTGGCAACCAGACGTTTTTTATGACCTGTGCCTTCTAATCTCTTATCAGTAAAAATTCCTTTTAACTGAACTGCCTCAGGTTGGCTTTTTGCATGAGAAATGGATGTAATCTGGGATTTATCAATGTAGCGAAAGGGAAGATCCCATAACAGATCACCAATCTTATGAATACCCAGCTCCTTTCGCAGAAGTTCTCCACGAGCGGGACCAACACCTTTCAGGTATTCGATAGGCTGATCTAATATTTCTTCGCGACTCAAGGGTAACTGATGATGTTGAACGGAAAGATACTATCTATCCGGTTTTTCAATTTGGTGATTGAAGCCGTCAAAATGATATTAATCTTACTTTTGGCCATAGCCGCAACGCATACCATGGAAACGAAACGTCAAAAACAGATCAGCGAACTACTTCGGAGGCAATTCAGCATGGTGCTGATGGAAGAAGGTACCTATATTTTTGAAAGGGCACTTGTGACCATTACAAGTGTTATCGTCTCTTCAGATTTGCAGACAGCTAAGGTCTATCTCTCCGTATTCAATACTGAGAATAAGCAGGAAGTGATGCGGAATATTGAAGAAAACAGTCAGCGACTGCGTCAGGGACTTGCACATAAAGTCGGAAAGCAATTACGCCGAATGCCAGAGCTCTTTTTTTTCCTGGATGAATCTCTTGATGAATTTTTTAGAATGGATCAAATCCTGGCGAATCTGCGCGCTAATAATCAAATGGGCTCTGAAGAGGAATAAGAATCATTCACTTATTTTTTCTACACTCACATAAGGAGCCAGATCACCCGGCACGGCAATTACTTCCTCATTGACCTGGATAGTGATAGGATTTCCTAGAGTTCTTACTTCAAAGGCTTCGTCAGGTCCCAGTCCTAGTTGCCATAGCCTGTAAGTAATATCAGCTCCCGGTTGTCGTTGCGAGATGATGGCTTTATCTGTGACAGCCAATCCTGTCAATGCAAGCAGCGGAGATTTTTCGCGGGTTGGAATTGGTGATCCATGGGGATCCAGTGCTGGAAAACCTAATTGGCGATCTACTGCATCCACCTCATCATCTGTCAGCATGTGCTCGAGCCTCTCGGCTTCGGGATGGATCTGACTTATATCCATGCCCATTTCTTTTACCAGGTAACTTTCCCACAGGCGATGGGCGCGAATAAGTGTATTGGCTTGGGTCTTGCCGGAATCGGTAAGATTGATTCCTCCGTTTTCCTTCGTTATTAATTTTTGGCTTGCGAGGATGCTTATCATTCGATTGATACGAATGCGGCTCATATGTAGCTTCTCTGCAATCTTATCAATATCGCTTTGAGCACTGAAGGACATCTTAAATACCTCCTTCAAAATGTCTTCCAGTACTACCTTCCTTTGTTGGCGTGATTTTCTAACCCATTTAGCAATCACTCCATGTTCCGGAGAAGCCAGTGCTGCTATTAAGTAAATGGCTGTCGCTGTAACTGCAATAGCTGGTCCAGGAGGCATTTCATAGATAATAGAAATAAAAAGTCCCATGAGACTGCTGAGAAATCCAATGATGCTGGCGACAAGCAGCACACGTCGAAGTTTATTAGTCAGCAGGAGAGCGGTAGAGGCGGGTGTGATCAACATAGCCACGACGAGGATTACACCTACTGTTTGCATCGCTGCTACCACTGCAAATGATAGTAATAACATTAGATAGTAGTGCATTAATTTCACAGGTATCCCCATGGTGGATGCAATGGTGGGTTGAAATGTAGACGCAAATAGGTTGCGATAGAATATGATAATACTCATGATCACCATCATCATTACAACTCCCGTCATGATCAAATCTTCATTGGATACGCCAAGGACATTTCCAAAAAGGAAATCTTTTAAGTCAAGATGCACGCCGGTACGCGATATGGACGAAATCCCAATGACCCCAATCGAAAACATGGCTGTAAAGACAATTCCAATAGCTGCATCATTTTTGGTTTTCATGTT
>JALYSC010000306.1:3333-4533 GCA_030855005.1 Bacteroidota bacterium
ACTACTGCTGATAGAAGTCCCGCAGCAACCGATCCGAAAAAGAACCCAAGCGTATTATATCCAAAGAAAGCAAAGGCAACCACGACGCCTGGTAAAATCGCATGGGAAAGGGCATCCCCAATCAATGACATATTGCGAAGCACAATGAAAGCTCCAAGTATTCCACAGGTGAGCCCAACCATGGTAGAGGCGATAAGAGCTCTCAAAGCCCATGGCTCTTGTATTATTTGAAAGAAATCCATACCCAAATATAGTATTTTAGTTAGCCAAAATAATATTTTAGATTAGTCTAAATTATTATTTTGAATCATCTCAGCCAAGACACCCTCTTTTAAAGCATAATCGCAAAAGTATAATCGCTCCGGGAAAGCTTCATTAAGAAGGAAACGGATTAAAAGATAAGCCACAACGATATAATCCAGCCGCTCATCCGGAATCCCAGGCATCTGTCTGCGCTCATCAAGACTTGCTGTAATGACGGCATCCATACTCCCGACTATATCCTGTAGATCAAGTTCTGCCCAATGTGTGCCTGTCTGCTTTTTTGACAAAGCCTCCAGCAAGACTTCAAATGAGCCGCTGGCACCAATCAGATAGTAGCTCTCAATTTTTTTAAGTTTCTCTATTAGTGGTCTTAGTTTAACCTTGAGATGATCATTGACCTTCATGATCTCTGCCTTGCTGATGGGATCAGAATGATGAAAGGTTTCATAAAGAATCGCAACTCCAACTTTAAAACTCTCTTTATATAGTTCTTCAGTATCACTATAGAGAATGAATTCTACGCTGCCACCACCAATGTCCATGATCAATCCATAATTGTCAAGATGAGGTAGTGCAGATTTAATGCCAAGCAGAATAAATCTTGCTTCCTCCTGACCCTGAATGATGTCGATATGTATTCCTGTGATTTCCTCAAGTTTATCCGCGAGTTCGATGCCATTTTCGGCTTCTCGCAGAGCGGCTGTCCCAATCGCACGCAATTGTTTTACGTCATGGGAAGTCATTAGATTCCTGAACCGGATCATCGCATCCACAGCACGTTGCTCAGCATTTGCATCTATTAGTTTGATGCCTCCTGACGCAAGTTTTACATACTCTCTTTCCTTGTGAATTTCTTTCCATTCACCTCCATCAGTTACTTCAACAATGAGTAAATGGAATGTGTTGGATCCTAGATCAATTACCGCCAGACGGTCT
>JALYSC010000307.1 GCA_030855005.1 Bacteroidota bacterium
TATTAAACATGACCAGTCTGTTGCTAATATCTTCCGCCAGGAATATGAGGCTCGCTGGAAGGAATTAGGTGGTACATCAAGCACTTCTATTTCTGAATTAGAAGAAATTGCAATCAGGCCAAATCCGGTATCTGGTCAGTTGGTGCTGACTAATAACAGAAATCTTCCCTGTACTCTTACCTGGATTGATGCAAAGGGTGGAATTGTCTCCCAGATGAAATTAAGTGCTAATGAAATTCTGGAGTATGCTATTCCGGGACAACTGGAAGCGGGCACCTATTTAATCCATTGGAAATGGAGGGATCATGCAGGTATTTCCAAAATACTACACATCAAAAGTTAACTCAATGTGATCGTTTCATTGGCACATCGACTTTCAACATGATCGTTTCGGCTCCGCTCAACGACCATTGAAAACCGTAATAGCTCCAGTAAGAATCCTCGGTCACTGAGCGGAGCCGAAGTGATCGACAATGAGATTTCTTATATCGGTCACTGAGCGGAGCCGAAGTGACTGACACAAATTCGTTTAGACTCATCGACTTTCAACAAGATCGTTTCGGCTCCGCTCAACGACCGTTGAAAAACGTGGTGGCTCCGGTAAAATTCCTCGGTCACTGAGCGGAGCCGAAGAGATCGACAATGAGATTTCTTATATCGGTCATTGATCGAAGCCGAAGTGACTGACACAAATTCGTTTCGGCACATCGACTTTCAACATGATCGTTTCGGCTCCGCTCAACGACCGTTGAAAACCGTGGTAGCTCCAGTAAGAATCCTCGGTCACTGAGCGGAGCCGAAGTGATCGACAATGAGATTTCTTTTTGAAGTAATTGACAACCGGAACCTAGAAGTTGCTATTTTTAGTAATCACAAGTTGAAAACTCATGAAGGGATATACCTATATTCTGGAGTGTGCTTCTGGTTTCTATTATACAGGAAGCACTCATAGCCTTGCTGTGAGGTTTATTCAACATCAGCATGGAGAAGGAGCAAATTTTACCAAAAAGAATTTGCCTATTAAATTGGTGTATGTAGAAATACATCCATCTATTAGTCTCGCTTTCAAGAGAGAAAAACAAATCCAGGGTTGGAGCAGGAAGAAAAAAGAAGCTCTAATAAATAATTTGCACAACATCCTGCATGTATTGGCAGAATGTAAAAATGAAACACATTCAGCCAACAGAAATCTGTTTGAGGAAGAATAATATCTAATTCGTTGAGCGGAGCCGAAATGAACAATAGGAATCTGGGAAAATCCCAAATTCATTAGATATCTTTTTGCACATTACTTCGGTCACTGAGCGGAGCCGAAGTGACTTCGCACGAGATTTCATAGTGATATCTCGGTCACTGAGCGGAGCCGAAGAGATATACAATGAGATTTCTTAAATCGGTCACTGAGCGGAGCCGAAGTGACTGACACCGCATCCGAAGTGATCGATAGGATAATAGAACACCTACGACGCAGCCCCTTCAGTAGTCACACCAGCTTTTCTATAAGCCTCCGTCATCTCTTTCGAAATAGATCCTTTCGTAATGCGGATAAAAGTTTTTTCTGCAATGGTAAGTGTGACAATACCACTATCTATTTTATTGATCCGACCAATGATCCCACTAGTCGTAACCACTTCTTCACCTTTATCAAGCGATTCCAGAAATTTGCCCTGTTCTTTTTGTTTTTTAACCTGTGGACGGATGAAAAAGAAGAAGATCACCACGAACATCAGTAATAAGGGTAATAAGGAAGCGCCCATACCGGAAGCGCCTGATTGTAACATAAAAAGAGTTATCATACCTAATTATTTTGTTTTAGTCACCGTCCCACGGATAGTAACAATACTATGGTTTGGATAAGTATTTGCAAATATAGTCACCAGTTTACTCTGATAGCCTTCTTTGCCTGCTGAATCGAATTTAACAAGGATTGAACCTGTTTCCCCGGGAGGAATTGGCTTCTCAGGCCATTCAGGTACGGTACACCCGCAAGTAGAAGACGCATTCAATATAAAAAGTGGAGCATTACCTGAATTCTTAAACGAATAGGTATGCCTGGCAACATCTCCTTGATGTATAGTTCCAAAATCGTAGACAGTATCAATCAAGGTAAGTATAGGTAGATAGGAACTATCCACACTTCCGTCCGGCCGCACTGGATTGTAGAGCAAATCTGACATATCGCCTTTGGGTTGGTATGGCTCCTCAATTTTTTTAGCAGTCTCAATCACAGTTGGTTTGCAATGAAATTGGGCTGTTGCACATAAAAGCAACAACAGGAAAGACAGGGTGGTAGATTTTAACACGGCGCAAAAATATTACTTTTGAATTTGTCATGCGTATTTACCTGGTTGGCTTTATGGGGGCAGGCAAAACAAGTCTGGGTCGTCAAGCGGCGCAAGAGTTGATGGCGCATTTTATTGATACAGATGAGCGCATCGAGGAAATGACCAGCCAATCCATCTTAACCATTTTTGAAAAGGAAGGTGAAGAATCTTTCCGAAATACTGAAGCGAAAATATTACGTGAGACATTGAATTTCGATCACGCATTGATTGCAACAGGTGGAGGACTTCCTGTGTACCATCATAATATGGACTGGATGCTTGAACATGGCATTACCATGTATCTCGAATGGCCCGAAGAAATTTTGCTTGCATCTCTTATCCAGCATCGCTCAGTCAGACCAATACTGGCAAATATCGCTGAGGAAGAAGCAGTTCAAAAAGCAATTCGATTACTTGGGGAGCGCAAACCGATATATGAATTATCTGCTATTACGCTGACCATGACTGGTGAATTCGAAGAAGATGCGAAGACACTAATTAAAGCCTGCAAATACATCTGGTGATTGAATTACTCGATAAGCTGATGGATTATTAATCAATCACTCTCTCCAGTGCATCTGCTGCCTGGATAAATCTGCCGGTACGATCATCAGATAGTTTCTTTCCTGTATCATGCAGGATATCATACACTTCTTTCGTGGTAAGTTTTGGATTAAAGGATTTGAGTAGACCAATCAATCCCGCCACCATCGGAGTAGCCATGGATGTCCCATCCAATTCTTTGTATTGTGCATTAGGATAAGTTGACATAATTCGAACTCCGGGTGCAGCAACACCGTATTTGATATCATTAACAGAATTAGAGAAAGGAGCTTTTGATAGATCCGCCCCAATAGCAGAAACAGTAATGACGCCTTGCGCATTTGCAGGGGCATAACCTTTAGCATTTTGATTGCTATTTCCGGCAGCAGCAACAACTATAGATCCTTTTGCATTGGCATACTTGACGGCTTCTTCATAAGCTCGCTGGCGACTATCATTAGAAAGCCCGCCAAGCGACATGCTGATTACATCAGCACCCATATCGGCAGCTTTGATCATTCCCGAGATCGTTAATTGGTGATTCCCTACACCCATTGCATTCATCACTTTTACACTTGTGACCTGCACATAAGATGCATTGGGTAATAAGGATGCAATACCAATTCCATTGTTTGATATAGCACCTGCAATTCCAGCGCAATGCGTGCCATGACCTAATGGATCAGTATCATTCTGCGAATCACTGGTTAAGAAGTGACCATTTAGATCTGGATGTGTTGCATCAACGCCTGAATCAATTATGGCAATTAATATTTTCTTTTGTGGTTTAAGATTTCCGGAAGAAAGCATTTCATGTACACGATCTCCCTGGATTTTATCCCATCCCCACTGCTGACTCACCATCGGATCATTTACATATTTGGCAGTGACTGCAGAATATGTAGTCTCCGCATTCTGTACTTCCAGTGTTATGACTTCATTGTATTCAACATACTCTGTTCCTTCAGCGCGTTGAAGTTCTCTGAAAATTTCTTTCGTGTTGTCCTCAGCATTATCAGGAATTCCCAACACTAAAAATTCATCCAAACGACTCAGACTTTCATCAGCAGGATGAAAAGCAGATTGAATTGTGAGCCCATATTTTTTAATAAGTCGATCATAGCTTTTGGGTATCTCACCATTTTCAGTTTCGATGAGTAATTCAAATTCATCATTAGATTCAGAAACAGAATTATTAACCTGGGGGAAAGTATCGAACAACATATTGAATCCAACAAATTGCAACAGACCGTACACAACAACTGCGCCTACGAGGACGACAAGACTATTCTTCTTGACCAGATTAAAGAATTGTGAGATGAATCCAAGGATAAGCATATCCCGAAATAGGATCAATAATTTATAGGAGAGGGTAGACTCACTAAAGGCCAGAGATAACAGATAGACCACAAAGGAGATAAGGAACAAGGAACTCATCTTTTGGCTTCGCGAGCGATTATCCTGAAAATAAAACCAGAGAATCAATCCCGTGAGGCAAAGGAGAAAACTAATCGGATAGATAAAGCTTAACATAGTCTCAAAATTCAAACCGCAAGGCCAAATTACCATTCTGTACTGTTTTCCAAGTCAACCTTTAGACCAAAGATTGCCACCGGCTGCTAAAGGAACACATTGGAATCACTTACATTTGCGCCT
>JALYSC010000308.1 GCA_030855005.1 Bacteroidota bacterium
CCGACAGCCTGAAGTTCTATTCTTGTCACGTCATCTTCCAGCCTCCGACCATTTGGAAAACCATCCATGTTAGGTATAAATTGAAGATCAGCATTACCTGCATACGTTGGATCCGTTAATCCAAGTACAGCTGCATAGACAAGTCCAAGGCTATTGAAAGCAGGATCATTTCTTGGTGTAGTGGGAGTTGACATATTTAATCTCGACATATCACCACCATTGGGGAGAAAGTTGTTGACAAAGGGTTTACCTACAGCAAGCGGATTACCGTTTTTGCCTGTTGCCAGTTGATATGGCGGTAGATTAGGCACACCTGTATGGAATATAGGCCATAGATCGACTGATCTTGGAGCTCCTGCACGAGGCAATAAAAGAGTACCAAAAGCAGCATCTTCTAACGCTGTTCCGGCGAGAGCAGGATTTCCTTTTAATCCAAACAATCCATCCTTACCATTTCTAAAATCATATACACCCAGTGAAGCTGTTTGAATGCGCAACGCACGGAAAGCAGGTACTGCTCCTCCAAATTGGCTATCATCCATGTACAATGCCAGTTCAGGATTGTAGAAATAATTACCATAAGTTGCGATGTTAGCTAAATCCTGATAAGGTGTTTCAAAATTCCAACGGTCTTTGTTTCCGATCGGAATGATAGCTTCGTTAGTCAATGGCATACCTAGTCTTGACACCTGTACCCATGTACCGGAATCATCTGGATGAGTACCATCTGTATTAAGTGTGCGTATTGATTGACGACTTGCTGACGCCCATACACCAATGACATAATCGCCATCAAGAATATTCGCAGCCTGTGCGCCTGACTTCCCATTTTTTTGGAGAGCGCTGATTGGCACCTGTATTGCAATTGTATGGACGTTGTATTTAGCAACACCATCTCTTGGTTTTCCATTCTGACGTGGTGCATCACCAAGATCAAAGATTCCACCGAGATCCACAAAGAATGGATCGTCTACAGGACCGCAGAATACAGATTCGCCGTCGGATGTTTGTTCAATTGCTCCTGTCATTAGTGACCTGTAATTGGGCGCACCAAGTCCAACACCACTCTCAATGGAACGTGGACCAATGTTATTTGGAGGTACAACCCCACCTGTTATAATGGTTGAAAATGAAGCACCACCGTTTTTGCTTCTTTCCATCGTATAGGTAGTCTTCAGGTTTTGAGCACCAAGACGTATGTTAAAAAACGTCGTAGGGTCTTCGTTTACCTGGTCGAAAGTGAAGCGATAGATAATATCATCACCCGGAGTGGTGGTGTTATTGTCAATGTGTATCTCATATCGGATGTTTTTTCCGAAAGAATAGTAATTCGGTCCTCCATAAGGAAGTTCGGCCGGTATGTAATTCGCAATAATGGTAATCATTTCAGGATTATCCGGACTCCTGAAGGCATAAAGATCTGTATTATCAGCCAGGGGATCGTTAGCAATTAAGGGTGCTTCTCGGTGACTCGATGCAGTCAGTGAGACTGCTACGAACATCAAAAGTGCACTCAACATGCCCGCCATTACTGATCGAGATTGAGGGTTGAATTTTGAACGCATAATGTTTGGTTAGGTATAGGTTAGAAATCGAAATTGAAAGGGTATATCTGAAATTCAGAGATATATACGTGAATAAGTAGTGGATTGGTTTTCGATGTTTATGGAATTATCCAATTTACTCAGGAATTATTAGTATAATTCCTATTGCGCCATCTCAAGAGAATCATAACAATAATCAAGCTCATTGGTTGCCTTAATGATACATATAGTATATTTTTATATATGTATTAATCCTGTCAATGAAGTTCATAACTCAGCACCTCGATTCAACCGATAATACATAATCCCTGAAGTGATTTCTTTAATAAGTTGAAATCAGTAAGGTGGGCTAAGGCATTTTAGGGAATGCTAAAAAGGTCAGTAATTGTTATCCGAGCAGGGATTGTGAGATTTCTCTGTTCGGATAAAGAAATTGATTTCAAGCTTATTTAGAAAAAGAAGGAAAAACTTCCCTTCAGGAAGAAAGGAGTTCCCGGTGTATAATGGAGTTCTGATACACTTTCAGCTTCATATTGGAGTCGGCTCTCAGTATCAAATTGTGCCTCGTTCCATTCAACATTTAGGATATTTTCGAATGTCAAACCCAATTCAAATTTGGACTGTGTGTACGTAATTCCTCCATCAAGCAAGGTGTATCCTTTTGCGGTGACCGTATTATTTTCATTGGCAGGCCTATCTCCGATATATCGATAACGAAGACTTGCATTGAATCCTTTTCCAAACTTGGTAGTGATTCCTCCAATGCTTGTAAACGTAGGAGCAAGGGGAATATAATTTTCACCTGCTTCGTCCTCAAGACTCCTGGGAACTGTGTAATTCATATCGAGGTCAAGAAATAACCATTTTGTTGCCTGATACCGACCTGAAAAATCTACGCCATATCGTCGCGTTTTACCGGATAGTTCTACCACGGCCTCATCACCCACATAGACAAACTCCTGTTCGAGATCAAGCATCCAGCCGGCAATATTAAGAAGTAATGCAGGAACGGGCTTTAAAAAAGTTCCAATATCCACTCCATATGCTTTTGGCAGGATCTCAATGCCTTGTTGTGCTACAACAACACGTGTATCATTAGAATGGAATCCAATGCCTGATTTCAAATAAACCTGAACTGCTGGACCCGGAGTAAAGAAGAAATTTAATTTGGGGCTAATTGTATTTTTAAATACAACCTTATGATCGTAAAAAGGCGTGAGTAAATTTGTGTAATCAAAACCGAATTGATCAAATCGCAAAGCTGCATTGATAGTAAACTTATCAGAAACTTCCAGCACTTCATCAACATATAGTGCAGCATTAAGCTGATTAATATTACCCAATGCTTTGTAAGAAATAAATTCATTTCTTCCTTTGGTGTGAGCTAGCTCTGTTTCATCAGTTTTGTCATAACGGATTTTAAAACCTACTTGGCTTGTAAGGCCCATTTCTCCCAAGTTGCCTTCTTTATTGTACTGTACATTATAACCATAAATATTTCTGTCTTCACTCTGACGAATTTCATCACCATTGACAGGGTCATTCAGGAAAAAAGTAAAATTGGAATAAAGCTTAAATTTATTTTTTACATAATAAAGTTGATTGCGAAGAACACCGCCATTATTAAGTATTTGGAGTAATTGAATGTTGGCATTAGATCTCGAGGTAATTCCTCCTTCAGTATCATCAATTGATCCAAATCTATCAATTAATCCGGAACGAACAGCGCGATCCGGTATCTGACCGGAAGCATCCCAACTGCTTGAAAACGTTGACAAGGATATCGTCAGGATTTTATTTTCCCCGATGAGTCCATTGTATTTACCCATCAGGTTAAGTCGATTAAAGTATTGTGGACTTTGAAATGGACCGTTATTAAAAGTCAGGTCCGATGCGAGATAGGCGTGATGATGCTGCTCAGGCTTTTTACCCAATAAATCAATAAGTCCTACTGCTCGATAGGTATCAAAATTTCCGACTTGAAATTTTAACAAACTATGATCGAGTACATTCTTTGTATTGAAACTTGCATAGCCTGCAGTATTAAAATCACCATGCTGTGCATAATATGGGCCTTTGTTGAAGTCAACATAGTCAATCAGTTCAGGAATCAAAAAATGCAGATCAGCGTATCCTTGTCCATGTGCATGACTTACCATGTTGACTGGCATTCCATCTACAGATACTTCTATATCAGTCCCATGATCGATATCAAATCCTCGTAGAAATATTTGTTCTGCCTTTCCACCGCCTGCATGTTGTGCTGTAAATAATCCCGGCACTACACGAAGAATATCCTGCGAAGATTGAACAGGGCGAAGTTCAAGGTCAATTTTATTGATGATGGACATTGTCCTGAATATATCCTTCTGGTTATTGACCACAATTTCTTCCAGGTTGAGAATGGCGGCCTCCATCCTTACTACAATAGGAACACCTGAAGTTGCACTCACTACCTGAGTTACATAGCCGAGGTAGGAGATAGTCAACGGATAGCTTTGTCCGTCCAGATCAGTGATCTTAAATTGACCTAGTAGATCTGTTGATGTGCCAATATTTTCGGTGCTAACGAATACAGTGGCCCCAGTAATAACTTCACCGGAAGTAGCATCAACTACTCGTCCCAAAAAAGTGGTGTGTAGAGCTGAAATTGATACTGGAGATATAAATGATAGAAATAAACTTATAATGAGTGTACAGTTCTTGAGTTGCATATTTATTGAGTTTGAAAACGTAAATAGAAATAGTACAGCAGTATCGATGCTACCTAAAATGGGCTAACATCTAAGAATTAAAAATAAACTGCCAGTTAAATGGTTTTCAAACCAATCGGGGAGGGGGAGATAAGATTTCCAGAGCCAGGTCAGGAAATAAGGATACAGGAACTGAAAATCCTTTTTGATATGTGTATTGATCAGTTTTTTGATCTCGCAGATTTTCAAACGGGATATGAACGGAAACCTGTTTATTGC
>JALYSC010000309.1:0-2423 GCA_030855005.1 Bacteroidota bacterium
CCCTGATACCTGAAACGGATACGGAGAGAGGATTGATCAGCATACGAATCCAATACAATTTCCACAAGGTTAAAGTCATTGGACTGGCCCTGATCTGAAGCATAACTTTCCAGCGTGGTCCAGTTAGTTCCGTTGGTAGAAACTTCTATAAAAGTTTCTACAGATAGATACTTGTAGTAATGTCGAAAAGAAAGAATTAATGAAGAATAACCGATGGTAGAGAATGGTGGTGATGTCAGCACGGTGTGAACTTCAGTACCCCCACCTCCGTCATCTGCATTGGACAAAATAAATTGTCCCTCTCCGGGGCTGTTAAATTCAACAACCGGGCTTCCCAAATAAGTATAACCATGTTGCTGAATTGTCCAAGCTGTATTTTGTGGGCTTGATCCTGAGCTCAGGTTTTCGGTTGTCCATGTGCCCAACCCATTTTCAAATGTCTGATGGAGCAGAATACCCGGACCATCATAGGTGCATGAAAGATTAAATGGAGAGCCGGAGCACGGGATCCTGGCTTGCCATAGCTGAGACATTAGCAGGATTGGTATAAACCGTTAAATTTTTGGAGGCAATCTCAGTACCTGATAAGGTGGTCACAGTTACTGTATACAAGGTTGTAAAAACCGGGCTCACTGAAATGGATTGTGTGGTTGCGCCTGTGCTCCACATCCATGCGATACCCTCACCTCCTGCTTCGGTAAGGATGGTTGGCGCATCGTTGGCGCATCGTGTATTGGGGCCTTCTATAAAAGCTGCTACAGCAGTTTTAATAGGGTTGGCTGAAACGGGATGAGTGAAAGCAAATAATAAATCGAAGGACAGGAAGAGTATCAGTGTATATCGAAAATAGAATAAGCGTGGCTTACGCCATCTATGCGGTAGTTGAAATGCTGATACCCACTGATTCTTCATACGAATCGAAATAACCTACAAAAGTGATGAGTATGAAGGGGTGAGGTTACGAGAATATCCTTCAGATCATCTGCTTACTGCCAGGGCATCTCCCTTTCCAGGCAGGTCATTTTGAGTGTTGGTGGGCAATGACTGAACTGGATGCAGGCGTTGGCGTAAGTAAGCATCCAATATCAGTCCTGAAAGGTACGGAAATAGTGTAAGCGGATTGACGTGGGTCAGGTATCTTCTGATGATTTTATCCTTGCTGTTGCGGGATAAAAAAAGGCGGCTGGATACTATCCGGCCGCCTTACGTGCAATGAGCTTGTCAGGCTTAGTTTTTAATATCTACTGTACCGATGATATTGATTAGAGAAGGATTTACTACTGTCAGTCCTTTTGGAACGCCGTTTTCAAAATTATTTATAAGCAGGACGTTTTCGAGGGTGAGGTTTCCTTGTGCATACACCGCTCCTCCATTTGTAAGAGCACTGGCATCACGAAGCGTCATATTCTTGACAACTAATGTTTTTCCTGTCTGTACCTGGAAAATTCTTGAAGCATTATTGCCAGAGATGGATAAGGTCAACATTCCAATGCCGGAAAGTGTCAGATTTTTATTGATCAGGATCTCACCGGAGGTAAGTGTAATGGTTTGATTCATCAAAGAAGGCGAGAACGTAATATTAGCATTTGGTCCTGCACAGGCTATAATATCGCGCAATGAACCGGCACCTGAATCATTTGTATTGAGTACTTCGATGGGATCTACAGTAAGTGTTTTAAAGGCCATTGCGGGTGAGCCGCAGCCGTTGTTAACTGTGTAGGTAATGTCAGTTGTACCAGCAGTCAATGCCGTTACAAATCCTGTTACGCTATTGACGGATGCAACTGCAGGATTTGTGCTTGTCCAGGCGCCTCCTGTGTTACCCGTGCTTGTATAGGTGGCAGTTGCGGCTACACACAAGGGTGTGGTTCCATTGACGGTGCCGGCATTTGGTAAACCCAGCACGGTTACCGTTATCGGATAACTTGTACTAATGCATGTTGATGAAGCAACCCGAACTGTCAATGTTGCATTATATACCCCCGGTGCCGCAGCACCCGGGACTGTAATTACAATTGGACTTGAAGGCAGGACTGAGTTGGTAAGGTCAGCAAATAACTGTGCTTCGGCAGCAGCATCAAAATTAAGGCTGTACTGGTCAGGTGTACCGGTTGTAGCGCTGTAGGGAAGATCAGCGGAAGTAATACCTGAACACACACTCGGATTTGGTCCGAGGGTGATGGTAGGTGATGGATTAACTACAAGAGTGACTGAAGCAATATTCGTGCAACCAAAACCATCAGTGAAGGTTACGTTATACATACCCGCTTGCAGAGCAGTCACTGTGCCTAATGATGGATTCTGAATGCCTGATGAAAATCCATTAGGTCCTGTCCAGGAATAATTAAGTGTATTTGGTGTAAAGCTGATACACTTGCCGTTAGACAAACTTGCGGTATTATGCGAATATTGCAAAGCAGAAG
>JALYSC010000309.1:2433-4492 GCA_030855005.1 Bacteroidota bacterium
TGGATCACCGAAAATAACATCCTGATAAACATAGGTGATCACACCGGTAGTAAGATTTAATTGAACCTGAAATGTAATACTACCTGTTGTAAAATTATTGTGGGCAAGATTAGTGTACTGAATCATGAAAACCGAACCTATTGTTTGTGTCTTTATGGTAGGTGAAGTCTGAATATTCAAGTCATCCCAATATGGAAGCAACAGAATATTGCCTGCAGAATTTGCTGTACTGGGTAAAGCTGCATTGGTAAATCCGATTTCGCCAGTGGTTGAGTTTAATGCAATAGCGCCATTCATTCCGACTCTGGCAAATGTGTAAACTATTCCGTTGAAGGTGAATGCAGGAATGGTTATGTTATGCTCTGTATCATCGCCGAGTGCGTCTGGAACAGAAGTACCTGAAGCACTAATATCTACGAATGTGGTATTACAATTTGAATTTATTGAATACGGTAATATAGCCGCAGAGGAGCTGAGGTTAACTACCGTCCCTTCACAAGCAGGATTTGGAGTAGCTGCGGCTAGCGGACTCGTTGGCGCTGGTAGAACAGTTACAACAACTGATGCCGTATTGGCACAGGTGCCGTCATCTCCTGTAACTGTGTATGTCGTAGTTGTTGAAGGACTTGCCATTACAGTAGCTCCTGTTGCCATATTCAAGCCAGTTGCAGGCGTCCACGTATAATTTGTGTACGCATACGTGCTGGAAGCGGTTAAAGACGTAGCCGGTTCGAGTTGACAACGGGTGATTGATGATGGAGAAATCAGGATCGGATCTGATGGAGTAACAGTAGCTGTAACTGCCGTGCGTGGGGTTTCACATCCTGTCGCGAGAATCCAATTATAAAACCAATAATATGCTGATGTAGTCTGTGCCGTCCCTGTACCGGTCGCCCCTGCAGTAATAGAAACTGCTCCGGAAGGAGCGTTGTAAGGGAATGAAACTCCAACCGATTCTCTTACCAATGCATCTATTCCGGTTGCTGTCATCACCATTTTATAGTTTCCTGGTGGCACCGACACATTGACTGGAATCACGTATTCCGCAAGGGTAGTTCCAATTGTAAAATTGTGTACTGTTCCTGTGTATAATACAACATCTGACAAATCCGTAATTTTAATCTGCATGGAAGCAGCACCTGCAATAGTGTTGGATGCTTTTATTTTAACAGAAGTAATTGAACAAGAAGAATTAACTGTAAATCTTAGTCCCCATCCTACAGATGCTGTATAGAACGTACTCGTCCCGATTGTAGGGCTTGCAACGTTCTCACTTGTTAAACCTGCACTTGCACCTACATAGAAATTGGTAGTTGTGTTTATCACCGGTGTTGTAAAGGCAGGGCCTGTCTGAAGTACAGCACCTCCAGAAGCATTCGCGTACCAGTTCAAAGTACCGGAACCTGTAGCAGAAAGATTAACAGTTCCCGTTCCGCACCTCATACCTGGGGTGGTGCCTGAAATAATAACATTCGTAGTTGTAAAGGAATTTGTGACACATCCGACAGCGGAGCCTGATCCATTTTTAGGCACTATTTTCCAATAGTAAGTTGTATTCCCCACTAACCCTGTAGGTACATACGAAAGGGATGCAGTATTGACTACGAAGGGAGGAGTTGGATTCGTTCCAAAGAAAATATCATAACCTCCCGAAGCAGGGCCTCCGGTCATAGAAGCTGACCAAGTCAAGGTTACCACTGAAGATGGGCAGATATCAATTGCACCGTTTGCAGGTAAAATCAACATAGGGCAATCGGGAACGGGAGGGACTATATAGATAAAATCACCTTCATCTGCTCCAAGATCTGGTGCCAACCCACCACCATTGGCCTGGCCACCCAATGGATATGGACCGCGAGCATTATTTTCGAAATCAGTGGCATAGCCTGAAATGACGGTGCCACCACTTTCAATCAAAGTGGCCGTAGTCACATCGGGCCTGATAATACCGCTTGCAACAGCATCAAAATCTACATTTTCAGTAACTGATAATCCTTCACCGGGTGTAATGGCCGGCAAAGTATTATAAGCGGGGATCGTTTGAGCTGAAGTAGTACCG
>JALYSC010000310.1:0-435 GCA_030855005.1 Bacteroidota bacterium
TTGTATATAGTGGTACATGCGACAATCTTGTACAACTGGGATGCAATGCGTATGGTGAATCCACAATCAAAGGGTTGACCGGGGGAGAAACATATTATCTGCGGATTCAATCAGCATCTCTAAATCGTGAAGGCAGCTTTGAACTTTGTATTAGAGCTATCATTGACCTTGCCACTAATGATGAGTGCCAGGACGCAACGGCTTTTCCGGCCATTCCAACTAATGGAGATTGGGTTGGACTCGATGGTGATACGTCATTTGGTTCAGACTCCGGAATACCGGGATGTGATGGTTATGCAAATGATGATATCTGGTTCAGTTTCGTCGTCCCTGATGGTGTCACAGATATTATGTTCAGATATGACTGGGATCCTTACCAAGTAGTTGAGTTATTTGAAGGTCCTTGTGATTCACTGATATCATCTAGATGTGGAA
>JALYSC010000310.1:445-1450 GCA_030855005.1 Bacteroidota bacterium
TTACCGGACTTATATCGGGGCAAACTTATTTTTTGCGAGTGTATAATTCTGATGAATTTTATTACGCTTATTTCTTTCTCGAATTAAGCGTACCAAATCCGCTGACAAATGATTTTTGCAGTACAGCGCTTGAATTCCCGCAACTCCCTGCTGATGGATCATGCGTGACGCTGTCCAGTAATACGATGTATGCTACAGGGGAGGGTATTTCCACTTGTCTTGGAAATAGTGAATATGATATCTGGTACAAATTTTCGGCGCCCCAGGATAGATCGCTTGTCATCTATGAATTAGATGCAGGCATTGGTGTATCGATGACGGTACAATTAATAGAAGGAACATGTGAGGAATTTACAATTAGAGAGTGTATACCATTTTCCCAAATCGACGATTTTTCAAATTTGACCCCAGGCGAAGTATATTTTATCCATGTTGTATCTTCAGGTGGTAGCATCATCGCTCCTCACACGCTATGTCTTCGTTCCGGACCGATACCACCTCCTAATGATGATTGCAACAATTCACTTTCTCTTACCAGCACTCCGGGATTATTCGCAGATCCGGGTCCTCAATCGACAAGTGGAGCCACTGATTCTGATTATGATATGTGTTATCCAGCTCATCTGACGCCCAGTAAAACTTATGATGTTTGGTATTCATTCACCACAGATCAGGACGGAGGAGATGCGACAGTTACGCTTACGCATGCAGAATATTATCCATCCGTTTATTATGGATATTTTAATATGGTTATGCAAGGGTTTGAAGGAAGTTGTGGAGACTTTAACACCGTGGGTTGTTTTGATGAAGCGACTGCTATCAGCGGCATTGTAGATTCTACTATTACAATAAATTTCTTTGGTCTATTGCCCCTAGAGACATATTATTTTAGAGCATTCAATTCGACCTTTACGGGTAATTATGCTCCTATTGATTTTACGCTAAATGCTGTAGGCACTGCATTGGATCCAATTGTGGCTGTTGATGAAGAAATTGCATCGCTAC
>JALYSC010000310.1:1460-4479 GCA_030855005.1 Bacteroidota bacterium
TCAAAAGTATATCCATCTCCTGCTGGATCATTTGTGCATATGGATTTCCAGGTAGAGGGCCAGCATGCAATGAATGTATGTATTGGAGATATTCTTGGTAATCGTGTTTTGAAAAATAATATGACATCAAGAGAAGGAATGAATCATGCCACGTTCAATATTGATGCATTACCACCGGGTATGTATATCGTGTACATTGAAAATAGTGGAATGAGGAGTGTAGCCAGCAGATTTATTAAACAATAGTTAGTGAATGTCTGATTGATTAATAGTATCTGCCGAATAACTCAGTAAGAGGCCTGTTCACGATGAGCAGGCCTATTTGTTTGAAGCGTTTTAGTTAAGTGTACACGAAAGTGTTTCAACCTTCAAATGAGCTATATTCGTCCTGTGATCCTTCAAACTGACCGCCTCTACCTTCGTCGTCCTACTCCTGACGATGCTGCTTTTATGCTTCGACTGGTCAATGAACCCTCATGGATAGAATACATCGGTGACCGAAAAGTGCATACGCTGGAAGATGCCAGGAATTATCTTTTGAATGGCACCATCAAAAGTTTTGAAACGTATGAATTCGGTTTTGCCATCGTAATTCTTAAGCAATCGGACATTCCTATTGGAACGTGCGGTTTCGCAAAGCGCGATTATCTGGAAGATGTGGATTTTGGTTTTGCGTTTTATCCGGAATACACCGGTCAGGGATATGCATATGAAGCTGCATTTCCAATGTTGGAGTGGGGCAAAGACCATTTAGGTTTTAAAAAAGTAGTAGCCATCACCGTTCCAAATAATCTGACCTCCATAAAATTGCTGGAGAAACTGGGATTTTATCTGAAGGAGGATATTTTGGTTGAAGGGGATGTGTTGAATTTGTATTCGAAGGAATTGGATGTTTAGAAGGTTTAGAAATGCAGTAGAGTTTGATTGTTGTGTTCGACAGTTTGTTGCATCGAGACAGTGTTGAGAGAGTTGAGTCATGCATTCTTCGATTACATTTGTTTAGAAAGTTTAGAAATGGAGGTTGGGAACTTCGTTCCCAACTAAAAGGAAAATCAAACTAAACTATCTAAACCGTTTGTTTCCAAAGGAAACAATGCTCAACCTTCTCAACACAACCTCGGAAGTAGAATTGCCTCAACGTAATAAACTGTAGATCTATCATTTCTAAACCCTCTAAACCGATAGTTTCCAAAGGAAACATTACTCAACCTTCTCAACATCTCCTTGAAAGGTGAATTGCCTTAACGCAATAAACTGTAGAACCATCATTTCTAAACTTACTAAATCGGTTGTTTCCGAAGGAAACAATGCTCAACCTTCTCAACACATCCTCAGAAGCAGAATTGCCTCAACGTAATAAACTGTAGAGCCAATTGAGCACTACAGATTACATTTCCCCAATCATCAAACAACACATATATTCGAGCATGAATAGACTACTAATCTGCCTGATCGTAATGCTATCAGGCATCACTTCCTTCGCTCAGGAAGCCCGACTGCTTAGATTTCCCACTGTTTCCAATGAATCCATCGCCTTCAGTTATGCCGGAGACCTGTACACCGTTGCTCGATCCGGAGGTATCGCCAGAAAACTAACTTCAGACACAGGCAACGAACTCTTCGCCCGCTTTTCACCCGATGGGAACACACTCGCCTTCACGGGCCAGTATGATGGAAATACCGAAGTATATAGAATGCCTGCCAACGGAGGTGTTCCGGTCAGACTTACGTATTCTGCAACACTCGGACGCGATGAGGTAAGCGACCGCATGGGTCCTAACAATATCGTCATGACCTGGAAACCGGATAATTCTGGGGTAGTATACCGTAGCCGTAAATTATCCTTCAATGATTTTAAAGGACAACTCTTTTTCGCAGATGTGAAAGGAGGCATGTCATCTCAATTACCTTTTTCGGTAGGAGGCTGGTGCTCATATAATGCCGACATGACAAAATTCGCAATGAACCAGGTCTTCCGCGAATTCCGTACGTGGAAGTATTACCGTGGTGGAATGGCCGATGATGTCTACATATATGATTTCGCATCAGGACAAATGGAGAATGTCACCAATAATCCCGCACAGGATATTTTCCCAATGTGGACAGGTAATAAAATTTATTTCTGCAGTGACCGTGATCGTACGATGAATTTATTTGTCTATGATATCACCACGAAGCAAACTCGCAAGGTGACCAGCTATACAGAATATGATATCAAATTTCCATCACTTGGAAATAATGCAATCGTATATGAGAATGGCGGTTACATTTATCTATTTGATCTGACAACTGAGAAAGCTACTAAAGTCAATATCGCAATCGCCGATGACGCGGTTGCGGGTCGAAATGAAATTATAGATGCATCAGCTTTCATCGAAAATGGAGATTTCGATCTCGGACCGGATGGAAATAGATTAACCATGACAGCTCGTGGTGATATCTGGACACTTCCTGCTAAAGATGGCATCACACGCAATCTAACGAAATCACCAAGTGCTCACGAACGTGCAGCAGCATGGTCTCCTGATGGAAAGTATGTCGGATACATCAGCGATGTATCTGGTGAAGATGAAATCTACATTCAAAAGCAAGATGGAAGTGAAGCAGCCGTTCTACTTAGCAAAGGTGGAGATACATATAAGTATGGAATCTCATGGTCACCGGACAGCAAAAGAATTATGTGGTCTGATAATAAATTGCGGTTGTACATAGTTGATGTCACATCTAAAGAGATGACACTTGTCGATCAGTCACATGCCGGTGAATACAGAAGTGCCAACTGGGCTCCCGATAGCAAATGGATTTCTTACTCACGTGTGGATGATGATTTCAGAAGCAAGATTTATGTGTATGATATTGTAAATAAAAAATCACATCCGATTACCGATCCATGGTACGAAGCATACGGAGGGGTCTTTAGTCCGGATGGAAAATATATGTTCTTCGTGTCCAATCGTGATTTTAACCCAACATATAGCAGGGTAGAATGGAACCATAGTTATTCTGATATGTCTAAGGT
>JALYSC010000311.1 GCA_030855005.1 Bacteroidota bacterium
TTGCATGGAATGAACCAGGTTATTCGTTTGGCTATTGGTTGGAGTTTCATCATATATCAGCCCGCCAAATACAGCAGCTTTTGGCTCACTCAGATGATGGATGTCTAAAGCCCGATTTGGATTTGCGAGTTCACGAGTACTGCTTAAGATGGTAATATCATACAGGTCATCTACAATTTGTCTTTCATTCACCGGAATAGCTGCCAGTTGCATTCTGTGGAACAGGCCGTCCGGAGATATATAGATTTTTTTTATACCGTCAAGATGGGTCTGAATCGGTTTCCAGATTAAATTGAATAATGCTTGACCGTTGAAAGCATACGTGTATAGACTGTTGACACGAGCTTTCTTATTATCAGACGTATAATAAAGTAAAGCAGCTAATTCGGCCTCCTCACATAATGGAATAAAAACTGGAGTGGAATTTCCCGGTAAAATAATTGAAGCTGAATAATACACAAGATTTGTAGGTTCTGGATTAAGATATGGAACCCTTGAGATTTCAACAGCAGCTTCTCCCGGAGAAAGAGCTGATTCAATATTCTTCCAGGAAATTTTCGATTTTAAATCAGAGAGACCGGGTAGGTTTTTAAATAGGTGGACTTCCATAGAGTCTATGGAATTTTCTAATTTTATTTCTGCGAGGCTGTTTGGGTTATTTTCTGAATAAGAATCATACAACTGAAGCTGCATTTTTTTCCAGTCTTTGTAAAGAGCCTGAGTGGATGAATCAGCCTGCTGAATTTGAGCTTGTAGCTTTAAGCGATTGTCGAGGTAAATGGATTTCGTATGGATGGACACATCATAACCTAACTCATACAATGATTTTTCAGCTGGATAGTCAAGCATGTAAGACTGAAATCTGTGAATATCACGAATATATTTGTGATCGCTGGCCAGGAATTCTCTTTCGGAAAACAATTGGGTAGCTTCCAGGAATTGCTTTGGAAGCAGAGGCATTAGTTCCTGATAATATTTAATAGCGGCACCATCCTTATCGTAATGATAAAATTTGGAAATGGAATTCATCAACGAATAGTAAGCCGTTGATTCTGTTGGAAATGAATCCCTTGCAGTTTTCTCGATAGATTGAAAAATACTTAACGCCTGAAGTGAATCACCAGTAAACAAATAAATCATGCCTAATTTCCCGAGTGTGGTTAGATATATTTCGTTCGCCTTTCCATATAGATTATCAAAGATGCTACAGGATTCTTCCAGCATTGGCCTGGCTTTTTCAAAATTTCCTTCCTCTAAGTAAAGTATGGCAAGATTAGTTAATGCTTTTCCATATTGTGGGTTATCCGTACGGCCTGTTTCATCAAGGATATATTGTTTATACTGCTGGAAAGCGTTTTCTGCTTCAGATTTATAACCCAAGCTTGACAAAATATTGCCTTTAGACAACCCTACACCTCTGCACACTAGTAGATTTCCAGAGGATGAATTACAAAATGAATCAACTTCAAGGATGATAGGTAATGCCTTATCATATTTGCCCATGGCCTCATATGTATTGCAAATATTATATAAAAGTGATATATAATTACCTTTCGCCAACTCAGGAAGATTATTTACTCCAGTCGATTGATAATAGGATAAACTTTTAAGTAAGTATTCTTCGGAACGTCCTGGCAAATCCATATGTTGATAGCATATCCCTACCTGCATCAAGCTTACGGCATATCTTTCATCATCTTTGCCGTATCGTATCTCAGAAATTCTTAAATTTTCAATAAAATGCGGAATAGCTTTTTCAGGGTGACCAGATTCTGCATAGAGAATAGCTAATCCGCTATGGGCTTGAGCGGTTTGATGACTGTCTTTTCCATTAACTCGTACAGAAATAGCCATCGCTTCATTGAGTAAAATTTCTGATTCTTCATAGTCTGAAGTAAGCGCCTTCAACTGTCCAAAAAGCATCAGTGAGGATGAATATTTTGGATTTTCTTTTCCGGACTTTTTTTCCTGCGAGCTCAAGGTAATGCGAAACCATTTCTCAGCTTCCGTAAAATCGCCCAGCCACATTGAATATTGAGCCAGATTGGAGCTCACTAAAATATACAATTGTGATTCAGTTTTTTTGAGGGTGGTTAATATGGATATCGATTCATTTAATAGCGGTAAGCTTTGTGTGAGTTGACCTTGCATTCCAAGAAACTCTCCTTCCCGATTTAGTGCATGAGCATATTGCGGACTGATTGAATCGCCGTATACTAAGATTGTATCTTTATATTGTCTTACAAGTCGGATACCAGATTCAATCAAGTCAGAAGATCGATAATTATTAAGGCTATTCAACAAGCTATCCATCTTTACAAGTTGTGGGGGAAGGTCTTTCTGTTGCCCAAATAAACAAATGCTCGTGAGGCACAGGAGTATAACAATAGTAAATTTTTTCATTTCGGTGTTTTACTTAAATATTAAATTAAAATTCCTTTAGCAAAGTATTAGCTTTTTTACTATAGCCCCCTATTGTATCCAGCCTTAATAAGTTCAAGTAGCTTTTCGCCTTTTCAATGTTGCCCGTTTTAATGTACATGAGTGCGAGATACCAGTTTGATGCAGACATAAATCTTGTCTGATCTCTATTAATAATTTGTTCAAGTAGGTTTATCCCCCGACTATCCTCACCTGTATGGATTAGACAAAGGGCTTGAATAAACAACATGTTGTCATTCTTGCGATCATAGAAGTCCATTTTTTCAAACAAAGAAAGTGCTTCCATATAATTGCCTTTCAGGTACGCTTCGATGAACTTGTCAGAAGCAGACAAAGAATTTTGGCCTCGTAACCCGGATTGAAGTGATTCATCGGTATAAGGTGTAAAATTATCAGCGAACAAGGATTCAGAACTTTGTTTTTCAATGGATTCTGATTTTGTTGATTGGGAGGACGGAGTGCGATTCTTTAATTCCTCGGCCTGGTCCATCTTTTCCAGGTTTAGACTATCCGTTTTTATTTTAGAATTGGAAGTATCTGCCTGAGTACCAGAATTAATCATTTTTCTTTCCTCGTCAGGTTTAACAGGGTTATGTTTGATAACGGTGAATAGTAAAATAATTATAATCCCTGTCATTATTACCGCCAGCCATTTCACAATCCTCTTATTTCGGTCAGTCGATTTACCTATAGCAGTTAAACGCTGCTTTAACATATGATGGCCTTCCTGCTGAATGATTTGCAATGCCTGTTCATACATTTGGACTTCTTCAAGGAATGATGGATCGTTTGATTTTCTTTGTTCAAATAGTTTCTTTTCCTCAGCCGTTAATTCATGGCGAAAATATTTATCAATAAGAATATTGTCAGAGATACTCATGCTATCCTCATTTTATTTTTGGAATGGATATGTTGTTTCAATCCTTTGAGACACCGCGAGATGGATACGCTCACGACCGCTGGTGAAGCAAGGTTTTCACTTATTTGTATTTCTTTAATTGATTGTTTAAGGTAATATCGCTTGATCAGCAGGTCTCTGCATTTTTTTGTAACAGCCGCGATGGCCTCATTGACCTCTAAAAACTGTTGTTCCCAATCGTTTTTCTGCTGATAAATTTGTGTATAGTCGTCCTCTATTTCAATATCGAACGAGGTTCGGAGTTCAATTTTTTTGCTCTTCCTGTGAGCATTTAGAAGTTTGTGCTTTCCAATTGCGAACAAATAGGTTTTAATATTGCCAGGTGGTGTAAGAAGTTTTCCGGATTGGATTTGTTCAAAAAAGGCAATTACAGCTTCCTGCCAGGCATCTTCAAGGTCTTGTCGATTAGAATCAAAATGTTGTCTACCCCAGGCAAGAAATGAAGTCCTGTAGTCGGCATAGAGTACTTCAATGGAAGAAACATTACCATTCTTTAAGCTTTCAAAAATCTTATTACCATTCACTGACTTTAGGTCTTAGGTTAGAGATTGATTGGCTTAAATATATAAACTTTAAAGACTTATAATATAACTTTTCCGATACAGGATTCTAGCTTTCGGTACAACCGTTATGTATTGGTTATGGTTTTATGACTTGATGAATATCTATCAATTAGTTTACCATTTTAACTTTGTATTTCTTCAATCCGTCGTTTACCTGATCGCTCCAATGAGTCTCACAATGATCATTGGTTTATCTGCATTACCTTCGAATACTGCATTCGTGCCAAAAAAATATAATCACCTTATGTTGTTTAAAGGTGCTCATCGTTTTAAAATCAAGATCTCAGTACATGACATAAAATAGAGTCATGATCTCTTTGAGGATGTAAGGAGAACCATGACAACTGATTTCTATTACATTTTCCGTCGTGTATCATCGTGGTGATTTGTATATAGTGATGACCACTTCATCCACGACTGTTCCATCATCATGGACTATTCTCCCAAAATGCGCAGTATGTGAGTCTGCATTGGCAAGGACTGCACCGTTAAATATTGTATCGGTCATAGAGATTGCTTTCGGACCCGACAACCGTATCATCCCTATAGC